>JANOKO010000464.1:0-1345 GCA_031419335.1 Planctomycetota bacterium | reverse complement strand
ACAAGGTGCGGGAGGAGACCTCGATCATGCTGCCGAAGATCCCCTTCCGCGACATCACGGCCGAGGCGGGAATCACTTTCGTCCATGAGAATGGGGCGACTGGAGAGAAGCTCTTGCCGGAGACGATGGGAGGTGGATGCGCCTTTTTCGACTACGATGGGGATGGCGACCAAGACATCTTGCTGGTCAACAGCCAGCGCTGGCCAACGGACACGCGCCCGGCTCCGGAGCAGGCCACCAGCAGCGCCCTCTACCAGAACGATGGGACAGGGAAGTTCGTCGATGTCACTGTTGCTACGGGTCTGAACGTCTCATTTTATGGCATGAGTGTCGCGGTCGGCGACTACGACAACGATGGGGATGCGGATCTGTGCTTCACCTCGGTCGGCCACAACCGGCTGTTCCGCAATGAGAACGCGAAGTATGTCGAAGTGACGGAAGCTGCGGGTGTCGGTGGGGCTGCGGACGCCTGGGGAAGTGGGATTGGCTGGTTCGACTATGACAACGATGGCGACCTCGATCTGTGGGTTTGCCACTATGTCGTGTGGACACCGGAGATTGATCGGGCGCAGGACTTTACACTGGCTGGCCAGGGGCGTGCCTATGGTCGCCCGATGCAGTTCGACGGGACATTTCCTGTACTCTACCGCAACAACGGCGACCAGACGTTTACCGATGTGTCTGAAGCCCTCGGGATCCAAATCTCGGATACACAGACCGGGAAACCCTCGGCAAAGTCACTCGGTTTGGCGTTTGCAGATGTCGATCACGATGGCTGGATCGATGTGCTGGTGGCCAACGATACCGTGCAAAACTTTCTGCTGATGAATCGAAATGGCCAGAAGTTCGAGGAAGTCGGTCGTCTGCAGGGGTTTGCCTTTAGCCCGGAAGGGACCGCCCGCGCGGGGATGGGGATCGATGTCGGGATGTTTCGCGAGGGGACTATGGACTGTGGAGTGGTGGTTGGAAACTTCGCCAATGAGATGACAGCATTGTATGTCGCTCCGGCGGGTACGACCTCATTTTCGGATGAGGCGGTCTCGACTGGGCTCGGTCCGCAGTCTCGGTTGGTGCTGACTTTTGGAGTGTTGTTTCTGGATGCTGACAACGATGGGCGTATGGATCTGTTCCAGGCGAACGGCCACCTCGAAGAGGACATCTCCCGTGTGCAAGAGAGCCAGTCTTATGCACAACCCGGCCAACTCTTCTGGAACGCAGGACGGAGTCAGGACACGGAGTTCGTCGCGCTCTCCGAGAAAGAGTGCGGTGCCGATTTGGTGAAGCCGATGGTGGGACGCGGGGCGGCTTACGCGGATATCGACAACGACGGCGATCTCGATCTGCT
>JANOKO010000463.1:0-5034 GCA_031419335.1 Planctomycetota bacterium | reverse complement strand
CTCGCCCAGGGGCCGCGCCAGCGAGGTCCGTTTCGGGCCAAGGAAGATTTCGTAAGTGTGCTTGACGGTCTCCCCCGGCGGAATCACCAGTTCAGCAGAAGTGAGCATCACACTAATGTCGCTGCGCGGTGCTTTCTGCTTGTCGCGTGTGATGATCATCGGACGGACCACGGCGAGATACGGGTCGGGATGACCGTCCTTGTCCACGTCCAGCAACTGGTCGATCTTGGGCTTCATCAGGACCATGAAGAACTGGACATCGACGCCGACGAAGTGCAATGGGTCACGCCAGGTGTCGACCTTTTTGGGGTCGCCCTTGTCGAACTGGCCCAGGATCTCACTCGCGGTCCGGGTGAGCGGCGTCACATCGGAAGCATCCAGCGGATCGTCGTATGTCTCGGCTTTCAGTTCCACAAAATTACGGGCGTTCGCGACATTCTCCAGCGGCAGCCCGACCGGGCCTTGCAGCTTGTATGTCTGCTTCATTTCGACGGCAGTCAGGTTCTTGATTTCAATGTCGAGATCGAGCAGATACCCCTGGGCGTCGGTATCTCGATCCTGTGCGTTGCCCTTGTGGAGGCGGTAGGTCTTGCGAACCTCCACCTCGCTCTTGGGATCTTGAATGCGAAAGGTCGCCGTCTCCGAGGTGGCACCGGGCAGTAGCTCCCAGTGAGCGGTGCGGGTCGACTTGTTGAGCGACTGGATCCGGGCGTCGATAGCCTCAATGGCGGTTTGGAAGGAGTCGGGTTCGGTCCCATCCGCGTCCTTGATTCTGTTGCCGAGTACCTTCAGGGGAATCTTACGGTCTTCCAGTACGCTATACCGCTCGTCATTCAGCTTGGCCCATTCGACCGCAGCTCCCTTCGAGGTCAATTCGACTTGCAAAAAGAAGCCTTGACCCGGATCAATCGCACCCAGCGTATGGTGGGTCGCTGGGGCCTCCTCAAAGGCAGCTTTTTCTCCGACCTCTGTCACCAGGGGAGCGGCCCCAACGACTGCCGGTGCTGGATCGAGACTCGGGACTGGCTGCAGTGGGTGACCGGCGTCCTGCACCTCGACGGGTGCCTTCGCGACCGGTTTGCCCCCGAATAGACCAGGAAACAACCGCTGGGACAGTGGCATCCAGATCATCAGGATCAGGCCCAGAACCAGCATCTTGAAGAGCTGACTGCGGTCGAAAGGGGATTGCTGCTGCTGCTGTTCCATCGGACCTTCTCAATGTTGGCTGGCAATTGTCATTCGAAATTCGAGTCGGTTGCCTGCCCGCCTGCCTTTCCAACGGATTCACACTCCTGCGGATCACGACTTCGGCGGAAAAACCGGGAATCGGGCAGTTTAACGGGGCACGTCCCCCTTGGCGACTGCTCCGTTTGGACGATTTCCACAATCCGGTCGTCGATGCATCAGCAGTTTTCCCCCGAGGGAGGTTTTGTGTTCGAGGCAGGCCACGAGGGGGCTCTCCCCGAGTCAGACCGGATATGGGACCGACCATGCGGATGGTCTGAAGAATCCTCACCCGCCCCGAAGCCTTACGCCGGAGAACAATCACAAACCGCGTCTCGCTCACTCCACAAAGCCCCATCAAGGGGCCAGCAACTTCGCGAACAGGAAGTCATTCGCCGTCGCATACTTTTCCGACTGCGAGGTGCCCGGAACAATCAAATGGCATTCATGCCCCAGCATGTCCGACTTTTCCTTGAGCTTCACGCCGTAGACGGGGTGGTGAATGCCATGCCCCGCATCTTTCGACGGGAGGGTCATGTCGCCGCCATAGGTCATGAACAGCGGCGGGTCTTTCGCGTCCACGTGGTTATATGACGAGAACTCCTTGTAGAGAGCCTCATGCTTCTCGTAGTTCTGAAGGGCCCCCTCGATCGTCGCTTCCCCCACTGCCATATTGATCATGCGGTGCTTCAGCACGTTGGGCCCCAGCCAGCCTTCGATCACTTTCGGATCGATCGAAGTCTGCCCCGCACTCACGGCCGCCGCACAGACGCGCGTCGACTGACGGAGGACCGGCTCGGTGGCGTTCGGGTCCGCGAGATCATCATGCAGGAGCAACCACATCGAGGTACAAGCCCCCGCGCTCCCACCGGTCAGCGCGATCCTGTCGGGGTTGATATTCCATTCCGTCGCCTTCGAGCGGATGAATTGAATGGCATGGGCCGCATCGTGGACCGGCGCGGGCAACGGATGCTCTCCACTCAACCGATAGTTGATCGCCGCGCAAGAGATTCCCTTGTCGAGGAACGGCTGATACCGCGCGGTGTCCTGCTTCTTGTCACCCCCCACCCAGCCACCGCCGTGAATGTAGACCATGAGCGGACGCGGCCCGTCGCCGGGTGCCTTCCAGAAGTCGATCACATTCCGGTCGTGAGGCCCGTACGAGACCTCCGCCGCCGTGGGCGCGATCTGGGGCGGCGCAGGCGGCTTCTTCGCGGCGGGTCGCTTCGCAGCTGGCTGCTCGACGCCTGGCTTATCCGCGGAATCACCCGCCCGCATCGCGACGGGCACGAGGGCACCGACAAGGGTCAACACCACCACAAGACACTTCATCGCGGCACTCCGAATGAGGCGGATCAGAGGGATCGCCACGGCTGACGACACCGCCGAGAGTCTACTCGCCAGAATGATTCCCCGCGAGTTGACCGCACGGAATCACGCATCGCGATCACATCGTGCATAACCCCCAAACATCGGCGGGTGGCGGGGTCAAGAGGCTTTGCGAATGGCCCCGGCGTGAGTTGACATGGCCCGGTGTCTCTCATCTAAAGACTTGGCGGTCGCACTCTCGCATGATTTCTCCAGACTCATCACTCCACGTCTCGCGTGGTCCGGGCCATGCGCAAAGCCTCCTGACCCCGCCACCCCACGGTTTCATTTTGAACAGAAGGCAACAAAGGAAACGAAGAGCCTTTGGATTGATCCCTTCGTTTCCTTCGTTGCCTTCTGTTCCAATCAGGATGTTCGCGTGTTACCCCTGGTTGGTGGCATTGCACCTACCGGAGCGGCGGTTCCAAAAGAGGTTCTTGCACCGAGAGTCTCGTCCCCGCGAACCTCCTGCGACAAAGCGCTCCGGTAGGCTCCCAAGCGAACCAACCGATACCACCAACGAGAGCGGCACGGCGTCAGCCTGCCGAGGCGTTGATCAATATCACACGCCGGTTCGCTGGCGGGGGACTCGACAGGCTGACGCCTGCCGCTCTTGGCGGCGCTGTCCAATTACGGCTTCGCCTGCTTGTCATCGACCTGCTTCTGAACGTCGATCGCGCTCGTGTTGACAACCTTGGCGACTTTCTCGGAGAGCTTCTTGGCGAGCAGGCCGCTGGGATCGCAACCGCTGGCGACGGAGACGATCTTGCCTCCCTTGTCGATCAGGAAGTTCGTCGGCATCGTCTTCGTTTCAAAGGTCGTCCAAGCGTCCCCTTTCGTGTCGACGGTGTACAGCATGTTCAGTTTCTTCTCTTTGACGTAGGCGGCGACCTTCGAGTCGGGCTCGCGGAAGACGGCGATCGAGGTCAGGCCGAGATCCTTGTACCCTTCGTGCATCGCCTGGAAGTAGGCCAGTTCCTTATCGCAGCCCGAGCAACCGCAAGTCAGCCGCACGAGAACCGGCCCCTTCGCGGTCAAGTCCACGAGACTGATCTCCTTCCCCGTCGCATCCTTGAACTTGAAGTCGGGGGCCTGCGTCCCCACATCGACCTTCTTCGGAACTGGCGCAGCGGGCGTGGATTCTGGCTTGGCCTCCTCGGCCCACGCGACACAGGTGATCAGACACAACGCCGACGCCATGGCAACGAGACTTTTCATGAACGACTCCTGGCTGGAAATGGGGTGAGAGGGGCTCAACAGCTTCATAGCCGTGAGTATCAGCTTATCCGAGGCTCACACATAAGCCAAACCCGAAATGACCGGCGGACAAATACTCCACTCGGGCTGGAATGACCTAATTGAGAGCCGCAAGGCGCTAGCTGCGGGTTCTTCTCATCGTCTGCCAGCACCCGCGTCTAGCGCCTTGCGGCTCACATCTCGATCACCGGAATGTGTCATTCCAGCCCGCTCGAAGAATAATTGCACTACAAAAGCGATTGGCTCGTTCCGGCGAATTATACTGTGCGAGGCGATCAGTAAGACATTGCCTGGCTCACCCTGCACCCGGAAAGCTGAGAACTCCATGCCCGAACCGAAAGCCGACTGCTATTCGGCCAACGAACGAGACACCATGATCTGGACGCAACAGCTGCGATCCCGATGGTGTGGTCCGCTGTTGGACTGCCTGGTGCGTTGCCATGTGCGAGCCGATCATCTGACGCTGCTGTCATTGGCCACGGGTCTGACTTTCAGCGGGCTGTTCGGTTGGTCGAAGGGCTGGGCCTTTGTGGCGCTCGCTCTGCATGTGGTGCTGGACGGGTTGGATGGACCGCTGGCTCGCCGTTATGGGACCGATTCGCGAGCGGGTTCGTTTACCGATTCCACGTCGGATCAGATCATAGTGGCCTCGACCACACTCACGCTGATGTTGACGAAGCCAGCGCTCGTCGATTCCTTGGCGGGGGGCGTTTACATTTTCGCGTACACAATGGTCGTCGCATACGCGATGGTGCGAAACGCGATGGGGGTGCCATACTCGTGGCTCGTCCGGCCACGGTTCTTCGTTTACGGATGGATGGTGGTCGAGGTGTATTGGTGGCCAGGGTCCATCGATCACGTGCTGTGGCTGTTCAATATTCTGTTACTCTGGAAAATGGCGACCGGCTTCCACCGCATCCGCGCAACGCTGACACAGGGCTGAGGAAAGCCGTGTGTGGAACAGTTGGAAAAAAACTCTTCACCTGCCACAGTGCCAGCGATGTCCATCACCGCGAAATGGAACTGGAAGCGAGTCTGCCATCGGTAACCATTCACACCCCAACGGCATGACTGTGTGAAACTGGTCTTTCCGAGAATCTCAAAATCGGCGACATCTCGTGCATGTTGCTGGAACAGATCACAGACGAGGTCATTGCACGGCAGGCTCCGGAGGCGCAGTCGATC
>JANOKO010000462.1:0-1335 GCA_031419335.1 Planctomycetota bacterium | reverse complement strand
TTGTGGGTTTTTGTTGCCGGGGGGGCCTTGGGGGGGGGGGGGGGGGTGGGTCTGGTGGTTTGGGGTGGGGGTGTGTGGGGTGGGTCGCTCGGGGGGGGGCGGGCCCCTCCACAAACCAAACCCCCCCCCCCCCCCCGCCCCCCCGAGAAAGAACGTCCTTTTTCGGAGAAAAAGGCGACCATCGCCTCCCCGCGTGCGAAACGGATCGCCCGTGAACTGGGGGTCGACTGGACCCGCCTGACCGGTAGCGGAGCCAATGGCCGAGTGCGCGAGCGTGATGTCCGAGCGGCCACCACCACGGGCCAGCTCTCGATCCCGATCTCGGCTCGCCGCCGCATGATCGCCCAGCGGATGGTGGCGAGTCTGCAACAGACCGCTCAGGTGACACTCACGCGGCGCGTCGATGCGACGGCCCTGGTCGCCAGTCGAAATCAGTACAAGTCGACCGGTGCGAAGATCGTCCCGGCCTATACCGACCTCATCGCGAAGTGCGTGGCCCAAGCCCTGTGTGAGCATCCGCTGCTCGGCGGTCGCTGGGCGGAGGACCGGATTGAGTACCCCAGCCCGGACGGCATCCACATCGGCATCGCGGTTGACACTGAAGACGGACTCCTCGTCCCGGTCGTGCGCGATGTCGCTCGCCGATCACTCCTGGAACTCGCCGCCGAGTTTCGGTCGCTCGTCGAACGGTCACGCACGGGGCAGATCAAAGCCAACGACATGCAGGGAGCCGTGTTCACAATCACCAGCCTCGGCTCGTTCGGCGTCGAAGCCTTCACCCCGATTATCAATCTCCCCGAGACCGCCATCCTCGGCATCGGGGCGATCCGCAAGGAACTCGTCGTCCTCGACAACGGCAGCTTCGCCGCTCGTGACCAACTGACCCTCAGCCTGACTTTCGACCATCGCGTGATCGACGGGGCTCCAGCGGGAAGGTTCTTGCAGGCGATAGTCGATGCGATGCAGGAGACCGACTGCTTCGTCACGTCTTGATCTTCGGGTAGACGGATTTGAGTTTGCAGCCAGCCTCGGCGATCTACGCATCCGTCCACGCCGGACCGTCCACCTGGGGCAAGCTTGTGACCAATTCGCATTCTGTCCCGTTCCCTTCAGCTTCTTGACCACCGCTTCCAACTCGGACCGCTCATCATCCAACAGCCGCACAATGGACTTCTTGGCCATTACGCACCACCTTGAACACTCCTGTCTCCCCGATTCCGATTCAAATGCCCACCTGAATAGTGAGCTGTGACACAGCAGTAGCCGGTGGACGATGATTCTGGATCTCAATTGTCTGATGCAAGTTCTGATACGTATTGAAATCCAGGTTTATGG
>JANOKO010000461.1:0-13222 GCA_031419335.1 Planctomycetota bacterium | reverse complement strand
CAACGCCTGCGCCACGATCATGGGAACGCTGGCTCTGGCCACAGCCAAGACGACAGGGATGGACCCGCGACCTCTGCTGTTGGCAGTGGCGGTCACATCGTCCTATGGGTTCGCCACTCCACTGGGGTATCAAACCAACCTGATGGTTCTCGGCCCCGGGGGGTACAAGTACAGCGACTATCTGCGCATCGGCATCCCGCTGGACATCATCTGCTGGACGATGACGATCATCATTGTGCCGTTGGTCTGGTCTCTGTGAGGAACTCGTGATTACACCGTCGGAGAACAATTGAGTGACTCAGCGAGAGCATGACATCAGTGATGCTCTCGCCGCTGGGATGCACAGCGAGAGGGCCGTGAAGTTCACGGCTCCAGAACGCCGTGACTCCCACTCACCCAGGGCAACTGCTACCGCCCCCCCATCCCATGCCTCCCGAGAAAACCGAAGCTCTGGTCATTCGGCTGGCCGACTTTAGTGAGTCGAGCCGGGTGGTGACGTTTTTCACGCGCGAGTTCGGGAAGTCGAGCGCTCTGGCCAAGGGGGCCAAACGACTCAAGGGATCATTCGAAAGCTCGCTGGATCTGCTCGCTCACGTCCAGATTATTTTGTACCGCAAGGACCACGATGCCCTCGACCTTGTCACTGAATCACAATTGATCCGGCGGTTCCAGCCCTCCTCGAAACAGATGTTCCCGCTCTATGCCGGTTACTATGTGGCCGAACTACTGGACATCGGGACCGAACCGCATGATCCGCACTCGCAGCTGTTTGACCTCGCCCTGGAAACACTGGCACAACTGCACGAGCCGAGCGACCCTCGGTTCGCGATGTTGCGGTTCGAGCTGCTGCTGCTGAGGGAGATCGGGCATTTGCCGGGTTTCACACAGTGCTCCGTGTGTGATGCTCCGGCGACATGGGATGAGACGGCCTCTCCCTCTCTGAGTTCCAAGTATTGGGTGACCCAGTCGGGTCTGCTGTGTGAAGCGTGCGGTCGTCCGGAATACGCTCACGCAGCAATTCAACCCGGCAGCGTGCGACTGCTGCAGCAATTGTCCGGAGATGAGTCGCCGAATGTGTTGGATATGGCTCCGACCGCATCACAACTCAAAGAGGTCCGACGCATCGTCACCGCCGCTGTGTGCCACGCGCTGGACCGGAAGCCGAAGATGCTCGGCTACTTAAAGTTTTGATGGCGAGTGTCCGAAAGCATTAAAGGTATCAGGAACCGTTGTTTGCCGTTGATCCTCTCGCCTCCTCACCGGCGTGAAGGGTGAGTACACCAATACAGTGGCGATGACCTACGATGCCGGGGGCTGCAAGGCGACCGAGGCGCTGACTATCGCGGGGCAGACGTACTCGGTCGGCACCGGCTACGACGCAGCGGGTCGCGAATCCCAACTGACCCAGCCGGACGGGACACTGGTCGGGCGGACGTATGATTCCGCTCGACACCGCCCTGCCGAATCGTGGCCTCGCCAAAGTCGACCTGCGCTTCGCCCGGCGGATGCACCAGCGGCAGGAACACCTCCTGATGCGTCTGCCTCCAAGCCCGCACCGCGTCCTCGACCACCGTCTTCCCGCCCAGGTATCCAAACTCCGCCTTCAGCCGCTCGAAGATCCGCTTCGCCGTGTGCCGCTGCCTCTTCGGGGCCTTCTGGTCGGCTTCCATGATCTCATGAATGATCGGCAACACCGGAGCCAACACCCGCCGAGGCCGGGCCTCCTTCTGCCGATAACCCGGCGGCTCTGTAAGCGCCAAAATCATCTTCAGCGTGTGCCAGCCCAGCTTGTACTTCGCGCACGCAGTTCGCTGACTGATCCCGTGTACCAGCACCCACTGGCGAATCGCTTTCCAGTTCTCCATGTCACTTCGCACGGCCTGGGCACCTCGGTGAAACCAATCCAAATGGGGCTGACGCTCCATCTTCCGGCTTCATCGAACTGCACGCCTGTACGCTGCCCATTTCATCCAGATTTTCCCCCGGCCCGCGCCACCGCTTTCAACCGGGCTCAACAGTGCCTGGGGACTCATCGCTGATTCATTTTCTGCCACATGTACCGGATCGACCTCTCAATTCCTGAAAAATGGTTGTCCGGCAGAAGACGCCATTTATCAATACCGGTATGGAGTCCATGGCTTGAATGACTCTGCAAATGAGCGGTCCCCACGTCCCATCACTGGAAGAGATCTTGACATGAAACCAACGGAAACTCCTCTTGTGCGATTGCTCCGCTCACGAGTCGGCCAAGGTGTACTGGCGATTGCCAAGCGGCTCCCCGGAGGTCGGTTCATCTTCAACTCCACCTTTGACCCACACACTGGATTTCACATTGGACGCGGCGACAGTTGCACAGATTGGGACGAACGGGCTCGGCGTAATGCTCGTTACTTCATAGCCGTCGATGACGCCGCAACCCCCGAAGCCTTCGATCAATCTGGCGATAGAGACCTCGACGAGATCATACTCTGCAATCTGCCAGTCAATCCGAACTGGAAAGCACTCGAAATAGGCTGTGGGATTGGTCGACTGCTGCGACCATTAAGTCTGCGAATTGCAGAGGTGCATGGAGTCGACGTGTCCGAGGAAATGATTCGGCAGGGGATGGAGTACGTGGCTGGACATGACAATCTTTCGTTGCATCGGACGACCGGCAGCTTCGAGATGTTTCCAGACGAGACTTTCGATCTGATCTACTCCTACCGAGTGTTCCAACACATTCCGGAACGAAAAGTTGTTGTGCGATATCTGCATGAGGCGAGGCGGGTCTTGAAACGTGGCGGCTGGTTCCGATTTCAGATTGGGCTGTCGGACCATGCGAATGCGAGAGGAGAAACCGGTGGGACTTGGTTTGGCACGTTGTTCAGTCGCGAGGAGATCCTGCCATTGGTCGAGAGTTGTGGATTGAATCTCCAGTCAATGGAGATTGAGAATAGCCTTGCGGCGCAGGCACAATCGCTGTGGAACTATGCCATGGTGACCTGCGTCAAGCAAGACTCGTGAGAAAAGTGCAACCGACTCGGTTTTTACAGAATGTCTGGTCCGCCTTCCATTGCGTCTTGATCCACAGAACGAATCAGTTTGCAATCGGTGGGATGAGTGCCTGGAATCTGGAATTCGTTCCGTTCTCATCGCTGGAAGCGATGAGAACTAGGAACTCCTCATGTTCCCGAACGGGTTTTAGGTACATATCATAGATCAGGCGGCGGCGATTGATGCCGAGCTTCGCGGAGCGTTCCAGAGAAGCCAATGCGGCACTGATTCTGGGTGGATTCATCGCGACCGCAATTCTGGCCGCCATCAGGTGCAATTCCGGGTGATCGGATCTCGATAACTGAATCGCGCACTCAATGTCGCGGAGTACTTGCTCGTCCACGGGGCGTTGGAGTTCGATCCCCTGTCGAAATCCCAGGACCGAGCGGTTGAAGTATGCTTCCGCAGTTTTTATATCCTGCTTGAGTGCTGTCTCGAGGTGCTGTTCGGCCTCGTCGAGTTGATTCTCTCGAAGGCAGAGAAAGCCGAAATTATTGTGGAGGGCTGGCGAATTCGGATATCGAGACAATGCCTCTATCAGATAGGGTCTGGCCACGTCATAATTGCTCATTCGGAGATGGCAATACGCAGCCGACTGCAGTTCCCATCCGGAAGGATTCTGCCGGGATCGAGAGAGCAGATAATCCAGATCGGCTGCGGCATCCGAAAATCGTTCGAGTGCCATAAAAGCCTGCACTCGCAAATGCATGGCCTCGGAATGGTCTTGAGTTTGTAGTACGGCATTGGACTCTCTCATCACAGTCATCCAGTCGCCCACAGCCACGGCGGATCGGGCAGAGCTCAGATGCCGGTCAATGAATGAAGGTTTCGAGATCCAATACAAGGCGAATGTGATTGCAAAGACTCCCCCGATCACGAGCAGATGCTTTTGGTACCGGCGAAACCTCTGGATGATTCGAGATCGGATTCGCTTGAAGTCCTGCAGCGTCGCGACAAGTTCCTCGGCGCTTGACAGCGGATTGGCATCGTCAGCTTTCAGAAGCCGATCCAGGATTGATCGGAGTTCTGTTGGGACATTCAAGGGGAAACGCGGGCCTTGTCGTTGCCGCTCCAGAAGCCATTTGGCAAGGTGGCGAGGTTCAGACCCGATCGGAATTGGACCAAAAGGATGAAACCCAAACGCCAACTCATGCAATGTCACTCCTAGAGCAAACAGATCCGCCTGTGGCCCTGCCGCCGATTGCGAATTTGACGAATCGTCGACAAATGCCCGCAGGATTTCAGGGCTCAAATAGGGGAGTGATCCCGCGGCAGGGGCGAAGCTGCCTTCCTCCACACTGAGATGAAAATCAATGAGATAGGTATGTCCATCGGTGTCAACCAGTATGTTGGCGGGTTTCACATCACGATGTAGTAACCCCGCCTTATGGGCGTATGAAAGTGCTTCCGCCAGTTCTCGGGCAAGTTCGAGAACAGATTCATAAAAGTCAGACGTGGATGCATTCGGTTTGCCAATCATCCATGTGGTGACAATGGGATCATTGAGGGAAACCGCTGCCCGTCGAATGCTTTCACCATCCCGAGTGGAGCCAGAGCGAGAATGAACAACGTCAATCACATCGAGTAATGTGGCACGGCTCAGGAAAGGCATGCAGATCACGGTGGAGTGAGCCTCCAGGTGTTGCACGGAATACAGTGGAACGATTCCGGGATGTCGCAACTGAGCCATGGACTCCGCTTCGTGCCAGCCCTGGTGGGCAAACTTGACAACCACTTGTCGATTTTTGAGCCCGATTTCTTCGGCTAGGTACACTCGACCAAAGGCACCGCGACCCAACTCTTCTCTCAGATGAAACCCGGCGATGGTCGAATTGATCTGAGGCCAATTGGAGTTTTCCTTTTTCTGGTGGAGCCAATTGTCAACCAGAATCATTTTTTCCAGGGACCGAGCCACTTCGGGATAATGTTGAATGAAATCGGACGAATTGACTTCCTCTCCTCGCTCGATCCGCAGGCAATACTCTTCAAACGCCAGATCCAGAATCACGGATTGATGGCAGAGATCGTCGCGATTCGCCAAGGCGCTGCGTGCATCGATATGTCCACCGGCTTGCCAGTCTAATTTCACGCGGGAAGCCCAAGCCTTCTGCTCTCGCACGAGAGTGTCAACAGCTTTGCTCTCCGGAATGAGATTCATTGCGGGATCTTTCTTTCGAGCCGTTCCAGAATCCTCCTGACGGTTCTTTCGTCGACGCCAACTTCACTGGCCACCTGCTCGATGGTCATGCCATTCAAGCGATGATTGACAACGTCCCGACACCGGTCAGACTCGCCCTCCACCAATTTCTGCATCACTTCTTTGGCCTGTAATGCCTGACTTGGACTCGCAACACGTCGTTCCGGCGTAACATCGCCCATGGCATCTCCGGATTGCTCTGCGTGAACACTGCGTTTCCGGGAAGTCACGTGCTTTCGCATGGCATACGCAGCCTTACGTTTGGCGATCGTGACGATAAAGGCCATCGCGGCATTGGAATCGTTCAGTCCTTGAAACCGCTCACGATTCTTCCAGAGCGTGGTCCACACGGACTGTGCGAGATCTTCCGTATCGAGTCGTGGACGAATCGAACGACTCATCCGTCGTCGAACGACCCGCATGACATGCTCATTGAAAAAACTGAACAATTCGGCAGCAGCATCGTCTGCACCAGATTGAAATCGACGCAGTAGTTCTTGAATCGGATCGGGAACGCACTCATCGGTTGCCATTGTCCACTCCTGTGATGGATCTGGAACTGCAAGTTACTCGTAGATGCTACTGGACCTCCAGGGAACTGGCAAGTTCTTTCGATTTCCTGCCCGGTGAACAGTGAGTTTGATCATTCCTTCTATGTGGGCTGCTGAAATGCAGGACAAGTGTAACCCGGATCGAGACTTTGGGAGTGGTTTCCATGGACGCATTGGCAATGATCGACGTCAGCAAGACCGAGGCCATCAACCGGATAGGTCCTCTGGTCACTGCGATCCGCAAACATGAAGGAATCTCGCCGCGATTGCAGGACTTGGAGCCCGATCTCAACCCTCTCGGACCGCTGCTATCAATCGTAATCCCGGCCTTCAATGAAGAGGCCACCATCCAGAAGATTCTGAATCGCGTCTGGCTGATACCAATCGCCAAGCAAATCATCGTGGTTGACGACTGCTCACGGGACAACACCCACGAAGCACTTTGCCGATGGGAACATGCTGGTCAGATCACCATCCTGCGTCACAAGGTGAACCGGGGAAAAGGAGCAGCGATTCGCACGGGACTCAAACAGGCAGTCGGGAAGTTCACCGTCATCCAGGACGCTGACCTGGAGTACGATCCACGAGACATACCGAGCTTGATCGCTCCGATGATGGAAAGCAGCTGCATCGCCGTCTATGGTTCCAGGTATCTTGAAGATCCGATCCGGTTCTGGAGGATTCGCCGGCTGTTTGAACTGGGCGTCGTACTGCTGAACTGGGGGGCACGTCTGATCTATGGGGTCAGGTTGACCGATGAGGCCACGTGTTACAAGGTCTTTCCCACGGCTGCACTGCGTGCCATGCAATTGAGCTGCGAGAGATTCGAGTTTTGCCCGGAAGTGACGGCCAAGGCGTGCCGATTGGGCATCACGATTCGTGAGTTGCCAGTCTCATATCACCCTCGATCCGCAGATGAGGGCAAGAAAATCAAAGCACGCGATGGTTGGGAGGCACTCTGGACACTTTGGCGATATCGCACATGGTGCCCTCACTTCGTGTAACGTGATGGTTCGTCTGTGAGTCACACATCAGGAGAGCGACCATGAGTGATATGAGTGAAATTTGCAGAGCAGAGCAAAATCGCATCTGGACAAGATATGTGCCGTGTCTCTTGCTTCTGGCACAGGCCACACTGCTGCTCGCAGGTATCGGACGAAACGCTGTAACAATTGATGAGGTGTGCCACCTTCCTGCGGGAATAAGCTATTGGCAGAAGGGCGAGTTCTGGTGCTACCACCATAACCCGCCATTCGTACGTCTGCTGTATTCGCTGCCAGCGGTCCTGATGGATACGCCGATCGACGACACGCACTACCGTTATGAACCCGGATCCAGAATGCCTGACTGCCTGATGGGGAAGGATTTCATGCTTCTGAATCAAAAGAATTACATCGCGATATTTGTAATCGCAAGGTCTGTGGTGGTGGGCCTGACGCTGCTGGGAAGTGTTGCAATCTTTCACTTCTCTCGAATACTCTTTGGGGCTCGTGGAGCAAATCTCAGTCTCGCGCTGTGGTGTTTTGATCCCAATGTTCTGGCTCATGGAGGTCTGGTCACAACCGATATGGGGTCGACGGTGATCGGCTTTATCGCCACCGTCATATTTTGGAAGTACCTGAGATCCCCGTCACCACAGCTCGCGGTTCAGTCGGGCGTGTGGCTGGGCTTCACAGTGGCCAGCAAGTTCTCATTTGTGATCCTGCCTGTTATCTGGGGGGGGCTGGCTCTTTTTCACTACGCCTGCACCCCAAAGCCGCTGGTCAATCAGTTGAAGGCCTCAATGTCGCACGGTCTGATCGTGACATTTGTCAGCCTGCTGACGTTGAATGCTGTATACCTCTTCGAAGGCGTCGGAAAGCGATTGGGCGAATTCGAGTTCAAGAGTAAGGGGCTCACCCATTCTGCCGATGGTGAACTGGCACTATCACGAGTGAACCGTTTTCGGGCGTCGGCCTTAGGACATATTCCAGTACCACTCCCGGAGCATTTTGTACAGGGATTTGATTCGCAGTTGTTTGATGTTGATTCCGGGATGTACTGCAAATACATGCGAGGCGAACTCCGTGAAGGGCCTGGCTGGTGGTACTACTACCTTTACTGCGCCTTAGTAAAGACGCCAACTGGCATCCTTCTGATTTGTTTGTCGAGTGCAGGTGTATGGATGTTTTCTCGTCGGTTCCGACTTGATTCACCAACAGAGGCTTTCCTGATCGTTCCAGTTCTCGTCTTCACGTGGGCAATCAGCGTCAACACAGGAATGAATAACCACTTTCGTTATCTTCTTCCGGTCTATCCTTGGGTCGCAGTATTCGCTGGACGCCTGTCGCAGCTTTTGGAGACTGCCGGTGCCCGAAGTCTGGCAGGGCGTGTATGGGTAACGATCGGCGGGGCGTGTTTGCTGAGTGCGGTTGTTGGCGTGACGCAAGTGTGTCCGCACTATTTGACCTATTTCAATGCTCCGGCAGGTGGCCCGCTGAACGGTGCATACCATTTGGCAGACAGCAACATTGACTGGGGGCAAGGTTTGCTGTCCGTTCAAGAATGGGTCGATGAGCATCATGACGAATCGCCTGTGTCGCTCGCCTATTTCGGGACCATGTTTCCCGAGATTCTCGGCATAGACTATAAGCTTCCACCCATTGGCCGCCTGAAAGTCCCTTATCAACAAGGTGTTGAGCGAGTCGACGATCTCAGCGACATCTCTGATGCCGAGGTGGTGGGGCCCGTGCCGGGTATTCATCTCATCAGTGCGAACTATCTTCTGGGAGTTCCGTTTCCGGCTCCCAACGGGTTTGGAGGTCAGTCATCGATTCCGATGCACGCCTACAGCTACTTTCAGCGATTCAAGCCGAGGGAAGTTCTGGCTAACTCAATCTTTGTCTATGACCTTCAGCCCGACGAGGTCAATCGGGTGAGGCTGGAGATGGGATTGCCAAGTCTCGATTCAACGAGCGTCGCTCAATTCCGGTCGCGTTAGGTGAATCCCGCAGTATTCTGTCCGACAGGCGATCAAATGTTCATGCGAGTGCCTTCATCGAGCATGCTTTCCAGTACTTCAAACTGTCGCGAGATCTGGTTCCTTGGAGCCTGTCTTCTGTTGGGAGCAATTTTGCGAATCTGGGGGATTGACAGTAGGAGTTTGTGGGATGATGAAGCATGTACAGTTCGACGAATCGATCAAGAGAATGTCTGGGCGGTCGTCCAGAACGTGAAAGAGTCGCCCTTTCCGCCGTTCTACTACCTTGTGTTAAGAGCGATACAGCAGGACGAGTCCGTCACTGTGGTGTCTCTCAGGCTGGTCTCACTGATGGCCGGGCTCCTGGCGATTCCGGTGACATATTTTGGCGTAAGCTCCCTGGGTGGACGCGTCATGGCCAGGTGGGCAGCCTTACTCACATCGACGAGCGCTTTTCACGTCCACTACTGCCAGGACGCTAAAATGTATTCGCTTGTCTGGCTTCTGGTTCTCTGTGGGAATCTAGGTTTCCTCAATCTGGTGTGGTCGCCAAAAGTCCGTTGGGGATGGGTGATCATGTATCTGGTCGGGATGACGCTCTTGCCTTGGACGAGTTACGTGGGGATTGTTGGCCACGGAGTGCAGGGCGTCTGGCTCGTTGTCCTGGTCTGGAACCAGTGGTCCCATATCCGTCGTAGGCTGGCCACCCTAGGCCTGTTATTTGGCTTCTCTTCCCTGCCTTTTGTGATCTGGTGGGCTCCCATTGCTATTGAGGCTTCCACTTATCGCCATGGGATTGGCTGGATCCCACCCGTCCGGAACCTGCAGGCATCGTTAATCGGATTCTGGGAGACTACTGCAAGCTTTCTGACCGGTGTTCAGATGGCAGGCACTGACGCCCACGCGATTGCCTACAGATCGATCTGGGTGATTCTCACCGTCGCAGTTGTAGGGGTTGCTTTCCTCGGGAAGCTTGGGGGTGGAAACTCCTGCGGTCAGGATGTCCCTGATCGCAAACTTCTCAGGAGCCTGTTTCTACTCTGGTGGTGCATGCCACTGGTGGGATGTTTGCTCTTCTCGCTGATCTGTTACCCCCTATTTGGGATCCCTCGGTTTCTAAGTGGAGCGGCCCCCGGCTTACTGCTGCTGATCGCCGGATTTGCAGCGGAAGGACCCGCTAGTAGGGCTCGCTTCCTGGGAGGCATTGTTGTGGCGTTGAACTTCGCTAGCATTGGATGGTCGCACACCAGCTACGTACGTGTTCCGATGTTTGAGATCGTTGATCAAATTGAGCAACGGGTTCTGCAGATACCGCAAGAAGATGTTGGGGAGCCTCCCGTCCTGTTCGTCACGAAAAGTCCTAACTGTCAAATCCGCGAAATAACCCTCGAAGTCACACTGCGTATGCGATACCCATCCGCTCAGGTTATCTGGATCCACTGGGGGCAGTATCGACAAATACGAGGCTCGACACCGATTCTTGTACTCCACGAATCGAGTGGGGCTCGGAATTCCATGTCCGATACTAGTCACCTTTCGTCACTTCCAGAGTGGAGCTGCATATTTCGTCAGGAAGTTTTCGAACATCCGCTGACGGCTATGGCCGATCCGAGCTATGGACGACAGATCGAAGTGTGGTCCTGGACTCCCCCTGCGGGGCTTTAGATGTCATTCCCGCAGCCCGCCGTGTTCCACTCAAAGATCGAGACTGGTCATGCCCTCAGCACGCCGTTCTGTTCGTGGATTCACCTTGATTGAACTACTCGTGGTCCTTTCGATCGTGGGTGTATTGACTGCACTGCTTCTTCCCGCTGTGCAAGCCGCCCGAGAGGCCAGTCGTCGGCAGCAATGCCTGCAAAACCTCAAGCAGCTGGCGCTGGCTTTTCACAACTATTCAGATCAGCATCGCGTCCTGCCATTCGGGGTGGGGCCTGATCGCGATCCGGTCATCTCTTCGAAAGGGGCGGCAGATGATCGCCGCTTCTCAGCGTGGAGCCAGCTATTGCCATTTCTTGATCAGGCCCCCTTGTTTCAGCAGATCAATTTCCAGGTGGCACCATTCCACCCGTACTTCAGTGCACAGACAGGCCCCGGCGGTGATTTGGGGGTCAATGGACAAGCAGCCTCGACGAAGTTGGCGATTCTTCGTTGCCCTTCCGACTTGGACCGTATGACTTTCCCCTGGGGGACCAACAGCTATCGGACTTGTTCTGGAAGCACGTGGTCTGCTAGGCGGGGGAATGGCATTTTCTGGCAAGCCAGTAGCACTCGCTGGTGCGAAGTCACCGACGGTTTGTCGAGTACAGTAATCGTTTCCGAGCGTGCGACCGGGACGGGCTTGGCAACGGGAGTGGATCCGAAGAGCGACCTGTATAACGTACCTGGACTTTGGACAGAAGGCAGCTTTCGGGACATGTGCAGCGTGCAGTCCACGTCCAGTGTTGTCGGGCTTCAAGCAGACGGAGACGGTGGCCAGACTTGGTTGGAAGGGAACATGAACTGGACTCGGTATAACCATGTCCTCGGGCCCAATTTAATCAGTTGCAAGAACGGGTCAACGTGGGATGGCGTAATCATGAATGCCACCAGTCAGCATCCTGGGGGAGTCTGTGTCGCGCTGGCGGATGGTTCCGTTCGATTTGTCAGCGAGAACATCGACCAAGAGACCTGGAGTTCACTGGGATCTCGAAATGGAAACGAGATCATCGGTGAATTCTAGCCTGTCGAGAGACAGAGTCTACGCAAGTCAGTTCTATTGGAATTCAGATCAATTCTGCATATCGAAACGAATCTCAAGGTCAAATGTCACCATGATCCCCAACATCCTCTCGATGGCGCTCACTGTCCTGATTCTGGCGAGCTCAGTATCCGCCGATGACGCTCTGGTTCAAGAGATCTGGGAGCGTTTTGACGATCAGCAAATGCAACGAGATTTGTGGGTTTTCGATCCGCGAACCCCCCCTGGTACAGTGCATTCGATCGATACCGACTCTTGGAAGATGACAATCCCCGGCGGCACAGTCGATCGGGCTCCAGCCAACCTCGCTTCGCGATTTCGCCTGAAAGGTGATTTCTGCGTCGAGACGGATTTCCAACTCCTTAAGGTTCCTACGTTGAAAAGCGGAAACCTGCAAGTTGCCATCTTCGTCTCAGGCCGAGACGGGCACGCTGCCGTCATGCGAGCATTTTACAAGGACTTGGGCCACGGCTATTCGGTGTGGTACGAACCGATGGACAAGACCAATACGGGGCACTGGGAGAATCATGTCACGACTTCCAATGCAGGTCGGATCCGCATTCGCCGTCGAGGCACGGAGTTGGCTTTTGAATCCCAGGGCACTGGTGAGAAGAACGCAAAGCCCATCGGCCGACTCCAGTTTGGGGACGGCCCCATCGATACACTGGAGATTCGCGTTATTATTCCTGCAACAAAAGGAGTGGCCCAAGTCGTAATCGACAATATTCATATCACGGCGGATCAGATCATTCTTCCTCAGAAACCCGCTTCCTCCATGATCGGTCGACGAGCGTGGATCGCGGCTGTGGCAGGTTGCGTACTCTTGGTCGTCGGTGGTGGTATGTCCTTGGTGTATCAGAGAAGCCAAGCATGACGAACCCGAACGATCATACAAATGCCACTCCCCTGCGTAGTATCCGCGCCGATGGCTGGTTCTTGGGAATACTGTGCGCGATCCAGGTGGCTCTGGTGGCCGGGATTGCCATGACCAGTAGTCCGACGTTTCTAGAACCATCGCATCTCTCGGCGGGGATCAGCCACTGGAAGCTTGGGCGATTTGAGCTGTTCCGTGTGAATCCGCCACTGGTCCGGGCTGTGGCTGCATTACCCGCCCTTTGTATGTCGCCGATAACCGATTGGGAAATGTATTACGATCATCCAGGTGCGCGTTCCGAGTTTCCCGTGGGGCGGGCATTCTTTCAGAAGAATGGCGTGGCCGCATGTCACATGCTCAAGGCCGGGCGAATTGCTTGCCTGCCGTTTGTGTTGCTTGGAACAATTGTCTGTTACCTGTGGACGACAGAACTCTACGGTCGAACATCCGGTCGCCTTGTGAGCCTGCTTTGGGTCTTTTCACCAGACATTCTGGCACATGGAGCATTGATTACTCCGGATGTTGGAGGAGCGACGCTCGGTCTAACAGCCAGCTACGTGTTTCACCGCTGGCTGAGGAAACCCAACTCCCAGACCGCCGTCAACGTTGGCCTGCTTCTGGGTCTGTCTTGCTTGGCGAAAACAACCTGCATCGTGCTGCCAACCCTCTGGATTATCCTCTGGGCGATTCAGATGGTTCGAACGTTTGCTCCGAAATCTCTGGCGTGCCAGACCGGCAATTTGGCTTTGATGTTCACTTTGTCCGTTGTCGTTTTGAATTCCGGATTTCTGTGGGACAGTGTCGGAAAACCTCTCGGGGAATTCCGTTTCGTCAGTACTGCATTGGGTGGTTCCGCTGCGGCGGAGCCGCC
>JANOKO010000460.1:0-1778 GCA_031419335.1 Planctomycetota bacterium | reverse complement strand
CGCACGATGCCGCCGGGGTCGCTCGAACAAGTCGTGTTTCGCATGGACCTGCTGCATCAACTCGTCGAGGCGGGGGTGCAGCTGCTGAACTCACCACGGTCACTGGAGTGTGCGGTCGACAAGTATCTGACCACGGCTCGATTGGCCCGAGCGGGGCTCCCGGTGCCCGAGACGATTGTCTGTGAAGGGTTTGATGAGGCACTGACAGCCTTTCACACACTGGGCGGTGATGTCGTGGTGAAGCCTCTGTTCGGGTCCGAGGGGCGGGGGATTGTGCGGGTCTCCGATCCGGATTTGGCCCACCGGGTGTTTCGGACGCTGGAGCGGATCGACTCGGTGCTGTATCTGCAGAAGTTCATACGGCATCCGGGCTATGACATCCGCGTCTTGATTCTTGGTGGTCGCGTGCTGGGGTGCATGAAGCGAATCAGCACGACCGACTTTAGGACCAATGTCTCACGCGATGCACACACGGCGGTCCACACCCCGACCGTGTGCGAAATCGAGTATGCCCAGAGAGCTGTCGTGTGTACGGGAGCTGCATTCGCAGGAGTGGACTTGTTGTATAACGAATGCGGTGAGCTGTTCGTGATCGAGGTCAACGCCGTTCCCGGCTGGAGGGCTTTTGCCGGTACGACCGGGGTTGATGTGGCCCAGGAAGTCCTGCTCTGGATTGAGGGGGAACATGAGCGCGCCTCTTGAGCGACCCGCTGCCTTGCCAGCCACGAGTTTGAGGTGGACCAAGCACACGTGCCTGGGTGTCGGGACGTTCCTGGGCATTCAGGCTCTGTTACTCGGCTGGCTGGCTGCGGTGTATTCACCGACGTACGACGAGCCGGGTCATCTGGCGGCGGGATACCGAATATGGACGACCGGAGAGGCCGACCTCTATATCGTCAATCCTCCTCTGGTGAAGACCGTGGCTGCATGGCCGCTGCTGTTCATTCAGCCGAAGACCGACTGGACTCGCGTCCTGGACTCACCGGGATACCGACCCGAGTTCAGCACCGGGCGGGTGTTTTTCGAGGACAATCCCCAGACATGGTATTGGATGTTGACTCTGGCCCGCTGGGCCTGCATTCCACTGAGTTGGCTCGGAGCGGTGGTGGCATTTCAATGGGCCCGCGAAGTGTTTGGGAAGACGAGCGGCTGGATCGCTTTGGTGCTGTGGACCGTTGACCCGAACCTTCTGGGGAATGGGTGTTTGATCTCACCGGACGTGGGGGGGAGTTCACTCGGGCTGTTGGCGGGGTATTTGTTCTGGAAGTGGTTGGATCGGCCGGGTTGGGAACGAGCCATTCGGGCGGGGCTGGGGTTGGGGCTGGCCTTGTTGAGTAAGTCAACGCTGTTGATCTTCGGACCCCTGTGGATCGTGCTGTGGGTGGTCCAGCGTTGGCAACGAGGAGTGCTTTCAGAACCGTGGGGAGCTGAAACGCGGCAGATCCTCGTCCTGCTGCTGCTGAGTTGTTATGCACTGAACCTTGGTTATGGGTTTTCCGGGACGGGGACACGGCTCAAGGACTTCGAGTTTGTCTCCCGGACTCTGGGAGGGGAAATGCGTCCGGGCCAAGTGTCGTCGAACCGGTTCCGCCATGCCGGGATCGGAAACGTGGCAGTTCCCGTGCCACGTCAGTTTCTGTTGGGGCTCGACCTGCAAAAGCGGGACTTTGAAAATGGGCGTTGGACATTTCTCGCGGGACGCTGGAAGTGGGGCGGCTGGTGGTATTTCTATCTGGCGGCCATTGCGATGAAATCGCCGCTGGGATACAGCGGGTTAC
>JANOKO010000459.1:0-1696 GCA_031419335.1 Planctomycetota bacterium | reverse complement strand
GCGACGGATCCCGAATCTGAAGCCCCCGAGACGCTCACATCTGTCAAAATTAAACTCTCGAAACGTCGAGCTGCCGACATTGCCAAGCAGATCCATGCCGCTTTCAGCGATCGGTCTCAACTGGCCGATGCCGGGCCGCATGACCTCCCCGCGTTCATTGTCTCGCATGCCAAGGCATCCGATGCCCCGGACTCGGGTCATCCGCTCCAGCCCCTCTTTACAGTCGAGATTGATGCCGACCGCAATGAGTTGATCCTGAGCGGCAGCGAAGAGAAAGTGGGTAACCTGGAAAGCCTGATTCGCATGCTCGATAAGGCTCCGCTGGCTCGCGGCCAGAAGCAGGAGTTGGTCGCCGGTCATGCCGCAGCAGTGGCAGAAAAGCTGCAACCTCAGTTGTCGCAATTGGTCTCCGACAAGCATGAGTCAACCGCCCCCCAGCCGAAGCGTCGCGGTCCAGACCTGGCCCAGGCAGAGGCTGCACCACAAGAAGACACTCCCGAAGTCGGGACTCCTGAAGAACTGTTCAACCGTGGAAGCAAGTCCGCGACCGAGGCCGAGGGGCCTCAACCGGGGGCGATGGACGAGGCAGGGCCGAGCAATGAGTCCCCCCAGGACAAGTTGCCGGCCCTCCTCGATACTCTCAAGGGCGATGTCTCGCTCGAAGCGATGCCCGACCTGGATCTCCTGATCCTGCGAGGCAACGAAAAAGATGTCGAAGCGGTGATGCGTGTCATCCGCACGATCGAACAGATGGCCGAGGGCAGCACGCCGGAGATCCATCTCCGCCGACTGGCGCATGTTGATTCCCAGTCGCTCTCCTTGTTGCTGACGCAGGTCTACGACCGGATGACCAACCTCCGCAGTTCGACAGCCCAAAAGAGCGAAGCTCAGATTGCGGTAATTCCGGTCGTGACTCCGAATGCGGTGCTGATCCTCGCTCCCGCGAACGCGCTGGAGTCGGTCCTGCAACTGACTGAGGAACTTGACAAGGAAGTTGATCCGCAGCATCAGGTCGAGGTGTTCCCCCTTGAGTTCGCGATTGCCTCGCAGGTCGTGACCACGATCGAGGATTTCTATCCCACCGACGCTACCGCGCGTCCCGGCCTCTCCGCCCGCATCCGCATCTCGGCGGATACCCGCACGAACTCGGTGATTGTCCAAGCCCAACCGCGCGACATGGTGGAGGTCAGCAACGTCATCAAGCGGATCGACCGCGATGAAGCTGGTTCTGCGGTTCAGGCCAAGATCATCAAGCTCAAAAGCGCCAGTGCCGAAGAGCTGGCCACCTTCCTGCAAGAGACCTTGCAAAGCATCCTCACGGGTCAGACCGCGACGGGACAAGGTGGCAACACGGGTGCCGGAGGACAAAACAGCCAACAGCTGCGCGAGACGAAATCCGTGGTGCTGGAGTTTCTCAATTACGACCGCAGTGCCCAGGAGCTGATTCGCTCGGGCCTGCTCACCGACGTGCGGGTGAACGCCGACCCCCGTACCAATAGCCTGATGATCACGTCTCCTAAGCAGAGCATGATTCTGATGGAAGAACTCGTACGGGTGCTGGACCAGCCGAGTGACGCTGTGGCGGAGATTAAGGTCTTCAATCTAAAAAATGCGGACGCCGCCGACGCCGTGACGCTGCTGACAGCTCTGTTCACCGAGACGACAACAGCCCAACTAAGTGCGATCGGAGTCCAAC
>JANOKO010000458.1:0-2506 GCA_031419335.1 Planctomycetota bacterium | reverse complement strand
GTCCTATATGGCTCATCATCAGGGGATGAGTCTCCTGGCGCTGGCCTATCGACTGCTCAATCGTCCGATGCAGCGGCGCTTCCTCTCGGACCCGCAGTTTCAAGCCACGGCACTGCTGCTTCAGGAACGCATCCCCCGCGTGGCGTCGTTCTATCCGCATGCCTCGGAAGCCTCGGACACACGCGAACCGTCGGAAGATCTGCAGGCTCAGATGCGGGTCTTCACGACTCCCCACACGCCAATTCCCGAAGTGCATCTGCTCTCCAATGGCCGCTATCACGTGATGGTCACGAACGGCGGCGGCGGTTACAGCCAGTGGAAGGGCCTCGCGATCACTCGCTGGCGCGAAGATGCGACGTGCGATGAGACCGGCCAGTTCTGCTATCTCCGCGATGTCACATCCGGTGAAGTCTGGTCGACCTCGCACCATCCCACGCGCGTCGCCAGTCCGAAGTATCAGGCGATCTTCTCCCAGGCTCGGGCCGAGTTTCGTCGCAACGACTATGGCATCAAGCTGCATACGGAGATTGCGGTCTCTCCCGAAGATGACATCGAGATTCGTCGAGTGACGCTGGTCAATCGCTCCAGCCTGACGCGGACCATCGAACTCACGAGTTACGCCGAGGTCGTCCTCGCGAGTCAGTCATCTGACACCTCGCACCCAGCGTTCTCGAACCTCTTCGTGCAAACGGAGATCCTGCACCAGCGGCAAGCGATTCTCTGTACACGTCGACCGCGCTCGCACAAGGAGCAACCGCCGTGGATGTTGCACCTGCTGGTGGTTCGCGGCAAGGCAGCGAGTGACACCTCCTTCGAAACCGATCGTTCAAAGTTCATCGGTCGAAGGCGTACGACGGCGAACCCCAGCGCGATGCAGCGTTCGGGTCGGCTCTCCAATACTGCGGGACCGGTTCTCGATCCGATCGTCTCGATTCGCCAGCGATTGACCTTGTCGCCCGATGAGTCGATCTCCGTGGATGTCATCACCGGGATGGCCGACACGCGCGAGGCGGCACTCCAGTTGATCGAGCGCTACCACGACCGCCATCTCGCTGATCGCGTCCTCGACATGGCGTGGACGCACGGGCAGGTTCTGCTACGTCAGCTCAACGCCAGCGAAGGGGACGCCCAACTTTACGGTCGTCTGGCCAGCTCGATCCTCTTCATGAACGCGGCCCAGCGTGCGGCTTCGACTATCCTGGCGAAGAATCAGCGAGGCCAATCCGGCCTGTGGGGGCACGGGATCTCGGGCGACCTGCCGATTGTACTCTTACGCATCGGACAGACGGAGCGCTTGGAGTTGGTGCGGCAACTCGTGCAGGCCCACTGCTACTGGCGGCTCAAAGGTCTGGCAGTCGATCTCGTCATCTGGAATGACGGCGATGCGGGCTATCGTCAGGAACTCCAAGATCTGATCATGGGACTCTGTTCCGCAGGAACGAATGCTCCGACGCTCGATCGTCCGGGAGGCATCTTCCTCCGGCGCGCTGAACAGCTCAGCGACGAAGACCGCACGCTGCTGCAAACGGTCGCAAGGGTCATCATCCTCGACACCGAGGGAACACTCGAAGAACAACTTGAACGTCGCAGCCGGAACGATCTCAAGATCCCCGAGTTGGTCCCAGCTCGTGGAACCCGCCCAGCGCTGGCGATCTCCAAGCCGTTGTTACCGCCGGTGAATCTGGCGTTCTTCAACGGGCACGGCGGCTTCACGCCGGATGGGCGCGAGTACGTGATCTGGATGGCCCCCGGGCTGGTCTGCCCAGCTCCGTGGGTCAACGTGCTGGCCAACTCGCAGTTTGGGACCGTCATCTCGGAGAGTGGTGGAGCCTACACGTGGGGCGAGAATGCCCACGAGTTCCGTTTGACGCCGTGGCACAACGATCCAATTACCGATCGCACGGGCGAGGCGTTCTATCTCCGAGATGAAGAGAGCGGACAAGTCTGGTCGCCGATGCCTCAGCCGGTCCCCTCGTCGACGCCGTATGTCTGTCGACATGGGTTTGGCTACACGGTGTTTGAGCACGCCGAATACGGCATCACGAGTGAGGTATGGGTCTACGTCTCGGTCGACCTGCCCGTGAAGTTCGTGCGGATCAAGCTGCGAAATACGTCGGGCCGCACGCGCCGCATCTCGGTCACGGGGTATGTCGAGTGGGTCTTGGGCGAGATGCGGTCCAAGGGGCTGATGCATGTCGTCACCGAGGTCGATCCGCAGTGTGGAGCCTTACTCGCCCGCAATCCATACAGCCTGGAGTTCGCCAGCCGGGTTCCCTTCTTCAGTGTGTCCGAGAAGTTCCGGACGGTGACGGGCGACCGGACCGAGTTCGTCGGACGCAACGGGAGTCTCGCGCAGCCTGCAGCCCTCACTCGTCAGCGACTCTCGAACCGGACGGGTGCTGGCCTGGACCCGTGTGCGGCGATCCAGACCACGTTTGAACTGGCGGACGGTCGCGAGCGAGAGGTCGTGTTCACCCTCGGCATGGGGCGCGATATCGGGCATGTG
>JANOKO010000457.1:0-4947 GCA_031419335.1 Planctomycetota bacterium | reverse complement strand
GACCACTCGACCCGCCACGCCCGTTCCGGATCAACGCCTCCTCCCCGGCCTTTGGTCGGAAGATACGCCGATAGAAAGTGAAATGTTGCTCGCTCATGCTGCTGTGTCACCGGGTTATAAAACGCCGTATTCTGATACGCGACCGTCGCGAGTCGCTCCAGCGACGCCCGCAGCTGATCGTACTGAAATCCGCCGATCGACATGCCGAGTTGCTGGATCATCCAGTACGGCGTCGCCATCAACGTGTGATTCTTCTCCGTATGCGACAAGCTGGTGCCGAGGAGTCCCCAGAGGACGTACTCATCGATCGACTGCATCCCGAGCGGAGCGTACACGCTGACGCGAGCCTCGCGTTTCTCCTTGCCGACTTGGAAGTGGTATGACGTATCGAACATCGAGGTCTCGCGGGCTCCGCCCTTGAGCGGCCAAAGAGCGGTTTCGAGTAAGCTCAATTGAGCAATCCCCTCTCGGGCAATGCCGGGGAGACGGTAACGCTTGGCGGACGACTTCTCCTTCTCCGCATGGTCAGCGAGTGTGTCTACGGTCGAGCCGGTAGTGGATAAGCGAGAGGCCACGAATGAGGGTTAGAAGATATTGCGGAACAGCCAGTGTTTCTTGGTCTTCTCAGTCCCCTTCTCCGAGGACGCTTTGGGCTTGGTTTCGACCGCATCTGGAGAGCGATCCGACTGAGATGAAGCCGGGGCCGACTCGACATCGACCGCTTCAGAGCTTCGATTCGAACCGCCGACAGATAGCTGCTTCTGCAACGACCCGATCAGTACATTCCCTTCGTGCATCCGCTCCGAGAATCCCTTGAGAAGTTGAGTCTGCGACTCAATCTGCTGGTTCTTGATGTCCAGTTCCTTCTGCAGCATCTGCAGCATCGCCAGCAAATGCTCGTTCCCAACGGACGCCGCTCCTCCGGCCCTCGGATCAGGCTTCACCTTCTTCACCCGCTCCTGCATCTCCCGATCAAGTAGCTCTTCCGAGATCTTCCAAGCGAAGTTTTCCCCCTTCACCCGCAGTGCCCGTGCATCGACAGGGTTCGGTTCAATCAGATGTCGATCGGAATGCTTATCGGCCTTCAATATCGGATAGATCACCCGACGAATCGCCGAGTCCGACAAGCCCGTCCGCGCGACCGCTTCTTTGACCGTGAGAAAGTTCGACATAGGGGAGTAGGGGAGTAACACATCTCACGATACTCCTGCGACACCATCTCGCCAATCGCATTCGGCAACCTTTCGGACAACCTCTCAAGCTGTTTTTCAAACAAGTTTCCGACCGACTATCGCAAGCTACAATACAGCGGTCGATTGGGGATTGAGCGACTACCAAACGGCCTTTCGATGGGTTCCGCGACAACCGATCGCATTCTTACCGAAACCTCTGCGACCGACACCGACACGCCTGCCGCACCGGCCTTCCGAAACACTCCCACCAATACCCTTCCCGAACGGTTCTCGGCACGCTGCCAAACCCCACCTTCAACACGCTTCCGAAACCCATCCGCCAGCCTATCGAATCCCCGAAAGGGAGTCCCATAGCAGGTTCAAACCACCCAACGGAAACCGCTCCGCAACCATGCTGAAAGCGTTGCGACGACCCGCCGCGAAATGGCTCCACAACACCAGCCATGCGGTAGGGGAGTCATCCCACTCATTCGCCCTTGGTCAACGACCGCACTACATCCACACTCCATGACCTCTGTCAGGCTCCAATGAACATGGCACGCAGGCCGAGGAACATCCGTGTCGCACGGGGAATGGTCGTGATCGCGTTCTAATCGAAGCTGGAGAGTCGATACTCATCGTCGGGTGCTGACCCGCTCACAATACGACTCCACGCAACCAAGACCCATTTCTGAGCGAAGCGAGACAACGAGCCCGATACCAAACGCCGGGAGATGCGGGGCAGCCTGTCCGAGAAATGTCCGAGAACTCTGTGACAGCATTTGCGAACCAATGGAATCCGTAGAAGCCCCTCGCGCAGACGCTGCCTACGATCATTCGCCGCAAGGCGATAGGGGATCGGACATTCGAACAATCCCGTAATCAATCTCAAGCTGGCCCCCAGCGTGGGCCTTCGGACCCGACGGTTGATCCGATGAAGGTTGCATCGATCCAAAATGAACTTGCGGGAATGATGCCGCATCGCGCAAGCGTGATTGCTTCTATCGCTATCCAACTATTGTCCGTTCAATGCTTGATCTCGGAGTCCGCTGTCGAACTCGGTGTCGCGTGTCGAGTCCAGGCCACCGGTGAGTACCAGGCCATCGACGAGGCTGGCTGCTTGTGCCAGTTCGGACTGGGCGTTCAGGTAGGCCAAGTTAGAATCGAAGTACGTCCGGCGGGCGACTAGGACTTGGAGGAAGTCGAACTCTCCGGCCGCATAGGCGTCCTCGACCAGTTTCAAGGTCTCCACGGCGCGGGGCAAGATTTCTGCGCGATACTGTTCGACGGCGGCAGAGGCGGATTCGTATTCATTCTGAGCTTGGGCGAGGCGTGACTGGATCGCCAGCTCAGTGCGGCGGACATCTTGAGAGGCGCGGCAATACTCCGCATGAGCTGCCGAGATGTTGCCCTGGTTCGCATTATGCACCGGGATCGGCATTCCGACCTGAGCATTGACCATCCCCGAACCAGTTCCGTTGTCACGACCGGCCGCCAGCATGAAGGAGAGGTTGGGTGTCGCTTGGGCTTCCTGTCGATCGACGTTGGCCTGCGCACGGGACAACCTCGATCGAGCGGACTGCATCTCGGGGCTGGAAGCCAGAATTTCCGACGAAACCAATTGCCAGTCTCTCAACTCAGGCATGTCGGGCAGAGTTCCGATGAGCGGTTGCGGTGATGACTCCGGGACTCCGGCCAGTGTGACGAGTTGCTTCCATGCTCCCCGCATGTTGGCTTCCGCCTGACGCAATTGGACTTGGACTTGTTGCCATTGAATCTCTGATTGCAGCAGGTCGGTTCGGCTCCCCTCTTTGGCATCGAGACGGGCTTGGGCTGATTTGACGCCTTTCTCAGCGACCTCTTGAAATTCTTGTGCGAGTTCGTACCGCCGCTGGGCCGCAAGGGCTTTATAGAAGTTGCGGCGAACATCGGTCAGGACACGCTGCCGCTGGGTCTGCACTTCCCACAGCTGGGACTGCACTTCTTGATCGAGAACGATCTGGTTCTTGCAGAGTTTGTCGGCAGTCACATAGTCTTGTTGAACAAACGCAATGTGCTGATCGGTCCCGGCGTCAGCCAGTTGGCTGGAGTTGAAGCCGACGACCGGGTTCGGTTTGCGTCCGACCTGATTGCGGAATCCCGCCGCTTTGCTGGCAGAGGCAGTGGCTTGCTGGATGGCCGGGTTATTGGAGAGTGCGAGAGATTCCAGGGCACTCAGAGTCCAGCCGGACTGCTGCGGCTCGGTTATGGTTTCCCCAGCGGCCAGTTCGGAGTAGGCGACACCTTGGATGTCCGAGGTGTGATCGAGTTCCGCTTTGGGACTTTCGTGAGAGGCAGTTTCTGCCTGAGTCGGGGGAAAAGGGGCGAGCTTCACGGTCGATCGTGCAGTGCCGCATCCGCACAGCAGTCCGCACAACGAGATGCCGAGTCCGAACCGGAACTGGAATCGACGAAATGGGGCGATGCGATGAGCCATCGTGGAGATCCGTTCCTGATGTGAAGCCAGGACGAATGTCCTTATTCGTCCTATCCGCCAAATCGACAACGCCAGACAGTTCCCTGCAATTGAAATCGCCAGTCTGCGCCTCACTTCAGGTGGCATTCCAGAGATTCGGTACAAGCGGCAGGACTGCCCCCCTTCAGCCCTCCCGATCGTTCTGATCAGCAATTTCGGCATTCACGGGGAAAGTCATACTGTCAGCACTTTGAGCGCCTCCGGAAGCATGATTCGGATGGCAGTTCATCGCCAACTCAAGCAGAGGCCCTCTTGATATCTCAATGGATGCGACCTAGACTTCTCGATTAGCGAGGGATTGATGCGAAGTGTGGTTCTCATTCTGGTGACGCTGCAACTGCTTCTCAATGGATTAGCTGGACAGCATATTCACGCAGATACAAATCACCACGGACCTGCTGGCCAAGTGAATCGCCCGCACGTCCATACTTCGACGCATTCTCATCGCTCAGGCCATGCACATTCCAAGCATGGACACTCGCATCGTGCTGTTGATGAGAATCAAAAGTCTACTCCCGTCGCCCCATCCCCCAAAGAGTCAGAACACGACCGGGACGCGGTCTACGTTAGCTGCGATTTCGCCACGGTGTCGTCGCCACGTGTCTCCGTACCAGATCCCCACGCCACGTTTGAGATTTTGCTGGCCTCCGACGCTGTCCATCCGATGATTGGTGTCTGGCTGACACGAAACAGCAATGATGGATCGTCTGCACCGGGTTCTGATGCCCGTTTCCGACTATTGCCGCACCTTTTGCGCGTCTAAATCTCCGTATTTTCGTAGCTCCCGCTGCACCGGCGTCTGTTGAGGATTTCTCGGCAGGCTGTGTTCTCAATCTCATGCAGCCGCATAATGCCGTCTTGTCACGGCAGGCATTCTCATTCCAGTGATTCAGGTGTCCCATGACCCAGCCGCGTAGTCGCATATTGCGATGGCTTGTACTGATGGCTTTCGCTGCCGCTCTGGTCGGTGGCGCTGTTCAATATCGAGATCGATGGCTCACGCTGCTGCGACCCGCAGAGGCGACCGCAGCCACCGAGCCGCTGGGTGAATCTCCGGAGGAGAAACCCGCAGCCAACGACAAGATTGTGGTGAGCGAGCAAGCGCAACTGAATCTGGGATTGGTGGCCAAACCGCTCAAGCCTCAAAACTATTGGAAGGTGATTCAGGTGCCGGGGATGGTCGTCGATCGTCCCGGTCAGAGCGATCGAGGTGTGGTGGCGACCGCCACAGGGGTGATCTCGAACGTGTTTCACTTCCCC
>JANOKO010000456.1:0-1273 GCA_031419335.1 Planctomycetota bacterium | reverse complement strand
AGTGCCTGCGATCAACACCGCGTCGTCTCCGCCGGGCCGACGCTGGCCTCGATTGAGACCGTGGGCCGCCTGCTCGACCCACAGAACCAAAGTCGCTCATTGGCCGACTTCAAGCAGACCGTCCGGCTGTGGCGCGGGCGTCCGGTGATCGAAGTCGAGTTCGACATCACTCCCACGAAGCCGCTCGATGGTGAGCCGTGGACCAACTACTACGCGGCGCGGTGGGCCTGGAAGAATGAAGCGGCTGCGATCACGAAGGGAGTGCTACAAGCCGCCCAGCCGGTGGTCGGCGAACGGTTCGAAGCTCCCGAGTACGTCGAGATCGCTGACGCCACCCAGCGCGTCGCGCTGCTGACTCACGGGCTGCCGTTCCACCGCCGCACTGGGCCGCGAATGCTCGACACGCTTCTGCTGGTCGCGGGTGAACCAGCGGGTCCGCGCACGCTGCGGATCGTCTTCGACCAGCCGTTCCCGATGCAGGCCGCGCTCTCGGTGGCGACCCCGCCCGTGGTGATCCCGGTGGATCGTGAGCCGTCGTCGTCGGGAGTCGCAGGCTGGCTGTTCCACATTGGGGCCAAGAATGTGGTACTGCTCAAGATTCTGCCGCTCGACGGGGAGCAGGCCACCACACGCAGTGGCTGCGTTTTGCGATTGCTGGAGACGGAGGGCCGGGCGAAGGCGTTCAAGCTCTTGGCATTCCGCACCCCGCTCCAGGCTCGCCAGCGCGACCTTACCGGCCAGACGGTCAGCACACTCGGGATCGATGCAGACGGGGGAGTGATCGTTGAAATCGCTCCCTTTGAAGTGTGCGAGGTCGAGCTGCTTTGGTAGCTTGTACGACGGATGTTCAACCTCCTTGGAGATCTACGATGGCCAAGTACAAAGTCGCGATCATCGGCAGCACGGGTCGTGGGGATTATGGGCACGGACTCGATGGAGTCTGGAAGGATTTCCCCGACTGTGAAGTCGTGGCTGTCGCGGACCCCGTCCCGGCGGGCCTCGAAAAAGCCCTTCTTCGCACGGGAGCCCAACGCAGCTACTCCGACTATCACGAGATGCTCGACAAGGAACTCCCGCAGATTGTTGCAGTCTGTCCTCGCTGGATCGATCAGCATCGCGACATCGCGATCGCCTGTGCCCTGCACAGTTGCCACATGTATATGGAGAAGCCGTTCTGCCGGACGCTGGGAGAGGCTGACGAGATCATCCGGGCTTGCGAGATGCGGCACCTGAAGGTGGCCATTGCCCACATCAGCCGGTACTCGCCGAAGGC
>JANOKO010000455.1:0-3178 GCA_031419335.1 Planctomycetota bacterium | reverse complement strand
CGCAGACAATCTGTGACTTCAATGACCTCTTCGTCGCACCCCCATCGCTTTCACCATCGGAGCCAGTTCCCTAGGATTCTCGTTTCATCAACACAGACCGTTCATTGTTCCTTCGTTGCGTTGCACCCCACTCTCGAGCCTCTCCATGTCCGACCCCATTTCAGCTCGTTACCTGATCGACCTGTTCGGGCTCTCTGGCAAGACGGCCGTCGTGGTCGGGGGGACCGGCACGCTGGGCGGAGCCATTGCCGATGCCCTCGCGGGGGCGGGTGCCCATGTCCTCATCACCGGACGCAACACGGAGCATGGGGCTGCGGCGGTCGCTCGACTGCAAGCCGCTGGGGGGAGTGCGGAGTTTGTTGCAGCCGATGCAACTCACCGCGATGACCTCGAACAACTGGTCTCACATTTGAAGGCGAATCAACGAGAGTGTGATGTGCTGGTGAATGCCGCTGGGATCAATTCGCCGACGCCGTTTCTCGACATCACCGATGAGGAATGGGACCGCATCTTCCAAGTGAACCTGACCAGTGTGCGGTTAGCGTGTCAGGTATTCGGTCGCGACATGGTGGAGCGGAAGACGCGAGGGGCGATCATCAACATTGCTTCGCTCAGTGCGATCACGCCACTCTCACGGGTGTATACCTATTCCGCATCCAAAGCTGCCGTGCTGAACCTCACGCTGAATCTGGCACGCGAGTGGGCCAAGTTCGGCATCCGTGTGAACGCGATGTCCCCTGGCTTTTTTCCAGCGGAACAGAACCGCAAGGTGCTGACCCCGGACCGCGTCGAGAGCATCCTACGGCACACCCCCATCGGTCGATTTGGCGAGCCGTCGGAACTGGCCGGGGCGATACTGCTGGCAGCCTCGAACAAGGCCGGATCATTCCTCATCGGGGCCAATCTGGTCGTCGATGGCGGGTTTATGGCCATGACGATTTAGAGTGAGTCACGCTCTCCCTACGAATAAAACTCCACCGTCCGGCGAATCCCTTCCACGAGTGGGGTCGTTTGCCAGTCGGGAAATATCTCCGTGATGTAACGCGGATGCGGCGGAATGTTCGCAGGGATGGCGGGGCCGTTCACCTGGATACGCCCCTTAGACTCCGGGACAACCGCCGCAATCGCATCTGCGAATTCTTCCGGAGTCGCTTGTTCCCCGGGCAGGTCGACTACGCTGGTTCCCTCGGGGGCCTCGAAGGCAGCACGTACGAAGGCGAGGGCCACATCCTCCACATAATCGTAACCCACAAGGCCGGTGTAGCCGATCGTATATTCATGGCCCTGGGACGCTGCCTTGATTGCCAGAGACGGCCCCGCTGTCAGGCCCATCTCTCGCTCAGGACCATACACGACATGCGGGCGGACTGCGACCGAGGCGATGCCGAAGTGTCGCCCATACTGCTCCGCAATCAGGTCGATCGCTTGCTTAAAAGCACCATAAAACGTGGGCGGTCGATTGAGCGCCGAGTCGACCGGACCGCTCTCCGGACCATAGACCGCATACGAACTGGCGTATGAGATGGACCGGACTCGCTCCGATCGGCGGGCCGCTTCGAAGACGCTCGTGCCACCCAACACATTCACCTGGCATCCAAGAAAGGGGTCTTGCTGGCAAGCGGGAGTGAGGAGCGCTGCGAGGTGGATGATGTGCGTCACCTCGAAGCGCTGGATCAAATCCACCAGACTGGCTGGGTCAAAGAGTGAAGCCTCGGCGGTGACGACAGCATTGGCTCGGTCGCCCAGAATTCGCAACCATCGAGACGGGGCCGGGTGGGGATCGACGACGACGGGTCGGGCTCCGCGAGCGAGCAACTCCCGCAGCACCCATGTCCCAATAAACCCACTGCCCCCAGTAACAAGAACCGTTGACGACATGCGTTGATCTCGAAAGGGACAGTGAACTGAGGTGCTGGGAAAACAGACTGCCGCTTCAGCCCCGAGTGAGTCAGTGGGCCTACTCTTCAAACTCCCATCGCGTATTGAAGATCTCCCCCGTGACGATCTCCTCCGCATATCCGGCAGTAGAGTCGATCCGAAAACGCAGGACAGCTGCATCGCCCAAACGTGGATAGAGTTGAGCGTTGGAGGCTTTGAAGTCTTTTTCGTGGAAGCTGTGGCCGGTGTTCAGGACCACGTACTTACTTCGGTTCAGTGGGTTCGGGAAGATCAGGGCCACGCTGTACAGGTCGGGGTTGTAGCTCGTGTCGTTGAACGTCACAGCCTCCTTGGTCCAGTCGAGCGGCAGGCTCTCAAGCACGCGGGCGAGGACGGCGTTCGAGCCGGGGTCGCCGAACAGCACGAGGTTGTGGTTCTCGATCAGTTCGTCGGTGAGGGCGGTGTCGTCGATGGTGCGGGCCTGGCCGCGCATCCACTGATCGAACTCTTTCTGGAACCGAGTGAGGTTCCAGTCGGCGTAGGCTTGATGGCTCTTCGACCAGGGCGTGCCGGTGCCGCGCACGCAGACGAATGACTGCGAGAAGGCGTCGTCGATCGGGCCTTGGAGATTATGCCGCTTGTGAGGCTCGGTCGGTTCCGCGAAGGCGATCGAGTCGTCGTAGTCGAGCATCTGCCAGGCGTCGTTCTCCTTGACGAAGTACACCTCGGGCAGGCGACCGGAGGCGGCTTCGGTGAGTGGGAAGTCGGCGCTGTCGTCGATGGAGAGCTTGTCGGCGATCGTGCGCGAGACGCTCAGCGCGTTGACATTTCCGGTATCGAGGTGCAGAGTGTCGTCTCCCTCCATTTCGGATTCGACGTATGACTCTTCATAAGGGGTCGTCTGCTCCTCAATCCGCAGCCAGTCACACTCGTTATACTTGACGGTGCAGGTGACGAACCGCACTTTGCGGCGGTCGCTTGACTCGGGGAGGCCGCGTTTCGCGTTCGTCTCGTGAAAGGCCATGAAGGCGGCCTTGCTGGCCTCGTCGAACTTGTGGCCCATCATGGGGCCGATGATGACCTTGATCGGGACGCTCAGCGATTCCGCATGGTCGCGCATCGTGGTACTCGCGGCGAGCTGTGGATCGACCTCGCCGCCATAGGTCACCAGCGACACGTTGGCGAGGTTCATCGCGTAGTCGGTCGTGTCGTAGATGCGGAGCGTGCGGTCCTGGAACGCGGGGAGTTCCTGCTCGACCTTCTGGTACTTATAAAAGTCGACGAGGGGGGCGGGGGGCGG
>JANOKO010000454.1:0-4481 GCA_031419335.1 Planctomycetota bacterium | reverse complement strand
CAACTACGGTCGCGACCACCATCCGCGCTGCTTCACGATGTGGATGGCCGGTGGTGGCACCAAAGGCGGGACGGTGTACGGCGAGACGGATGACTTCTCTTACAACATCGTCAAAGACCCGGTCAGCGTCCATGACTTCCACGCGACGGTACTGCACCTGCTGGGGTACGACCACGAGAGGTTGACGTACTCGCACCAGGGACTGGAGAATCGGCTGACGGGGGTGGAGCCTGCGAAGGTGATTCGGGAATTGCTGGCCTGACTCCTGAACACCGGAGTTTCCCCGTCCCGAGACCATCAGACCCCGAGGACATTCTATGCAATCCGTCCCTCCTACGGTCCGCTACCTGATCGTCTGTGAGGATGATCAAGTCGACCCTGAGCATCCGCGACGAGTGACCTTGACCGGGTTGATCAGCACTATTCGTTCGTTGGAACAGCCTGCATACCCATTATGGTATCGCGAGATCTGCGTCTTCCTCCAACTGACCGAGTGTCGAGGTTCTGCCGAAGGACGCATCGAGATTCAGCATTCCGATTCGAGTGATGTCGTGTTTCAGACCAAGACGCGATCGATTCCATTCGGTAGTGATCCCTTGGAGATCGTGGGCGCCACGTTTCGAATTCGCGACTGCCTGTTCCGGGAAGCTGGACTCTACTCGGTTCAGTTTTGGTACAATGATGCGATGCTGGCTCAACAACCGCTCCTGCTGAGGTGATCCCATGTTGACTCATCCCAATTTCTCCTCTGATTGCCTGATGGTGGGTGATTATCTGGATGAGTGTGATTCTCCGCCGCATCATGCCAATTTTGGTGAGGTCGTACGTCCTCACGCGGTGTTGAACTTTATCGACCCGTGGGGACACGATGAGGGGACACGGGAATTCACAGTCCTCATGAAAGACGGTCGCGTGGTTGCCGTGCAGGGCCACACTTTGAAACACGAGCCTCACCCCGTGGCGGGCGAAGATGTCTATAGCATCATTGTTCGGACGCGGAGCGATGAGGTCATCGCAGCTCTCTTCAAGAGCGCCGATGTCGCGGGGATTTTCCACGGAAGCCTCTAACCCCAACCCGGCAATCGAAGGGCTCCCCTGGACTTTCTTCGATGGAATTTAGGAACACTCCATGCTCCGCATCGATTCGATTCTGTTTCGATGGGCTATGGTCAGTGTGGTCTTACTGATCCATGCGTCTCCCAGCCGATCTGACGACGGTGCCGAGTACCTGACTCGCATCAAACCGGTTCTCAAGGAGCGGTGTTACGCCTGTCACGGGGCACTCAAGCAGGAGGCGAACCTGCGGCTCGATACTGTTCATGCAGCCAACCAGGGCGGCGACGACGGAGCAGCGATCAAACCCGGTGATGTGGCGGCGAGCCTGCTCGTGGCTCGTATCTCAGCGACCGACATCGCAGTCCGCATGCCCCCCGAGGGCGAGCCACTCAAGCCCGAGCAGATCGAAGCGATCCGCCAGTGGATCGCGGGTGGTGCGCTGGCCCCGGAGCACGAGGTCAGCGAGACCGACCCTCGCGAGCATTGGGCCTTTAAGGCACCGGTCCGCCCGCCTGTGCCCGTTGTCGCCAACGCTGACTGGAGCCACAACCCGATCGATGTCTTCATCGCCGCCAAGCATGCAGAACAGAGCCTAACCCCACAGCTACTGGTCAACAAGCGGGTCTGGCTACGTCGGGTGTCTCTCGACTTGATTGGTCTCCCCCCGACTCGCGAGGAGCAAGATGCCTTCCAAACGGACCAGTCACCGGCAGCGTTCGACACCGTCGTCACGCGGCTCCTCGACAGCCCCCACTACGGCGAGCGCTGGGGTCGCCACTGGATGGACATTTGGCGGTATAGCGACTGGTGGGGACTGGGGGCCGAGGTCCGCAACTCGCAGAAGCACATCTGGCACTGGCGTGACTGGATCATCGAATCGCTCAACGCCGATAAGGGGTATGACCAGATGCTCCGCGAGATGCTCGCAGCTGACGAACTCTACCCGAATGATCTCGACAAGCTGAGGGGGAGCGGGTTTCTGGCTCGGCAGTATTTCAAGTTCAACCGGACCAGTTGGCTCGATGAGACGGTCGAGCATACGTCGAAGGCGATGCTCGGCCTCACGTTCAACTGCTGCAAGTGCCACGACCACAAATACGACCCGCTCACGCACGTGAACTACTATCAGATGCGGGCGATCTTCGAGCCGTATCAGGTTCGCACTGACGCCGTACCGGGAACGATCGACTTTGAGCAGGACGGCCTGCCGCGTGCGTTCGATTGTAACCTCGATGCGGCGACGTTCGTCCACATCCGGGGAGACGATCGCAACCCCGACAAGACGCGAGTGATCGAACCGGCAGTGCCGGAGTTTTTGTCATTCGGTGAGATGAAGTTTGAGGCGATGACGTTGCCTGTCGAGGCATACCTTCCCGGGGCACGGTCGTTCGTGATCGAGGCACATCGCCCGGTCGCCGAAGCGCGCGTGGCCACAGCCAAGGCCGCCATCGAAGTCGAACGAAAGAAGCTGGCGGAAGCTGAGAAGAAGGCCACCGAGAAGCCGTCGGTGCCGACGACGGATGCCGAGCCGAAGGTTCTCGCCACCGACCACTTCGCCGAGCCGAAGCCCGACTTGTGGGAGCCACGGGACGGCGAATGGACCTATGATAACGGCAAGCTCAAGCAGTCCAAGGTCGGAGCGAGTCGCACCGCGTTGCGGCTCAAGCAGCTTCCCCCGACCGACTTCGAGGCAGTACTGAAGTACATCCCGACCGGCGGCGTGATGTGGAAGTCGGTCGGGATCACGTTCGATGTCCAGACCTCGGGCCACGAAGTTTTGGCCTACATGAGCAGCTACGACGGCGGTCCGAAGTCGCAGGTCGCCTATAAGCAGGGGGCCGACTACGTCTACCCAGCGGACGGGGCGCAGGCTCGCCAGATCGACCTTAACCAGCCGCATGAAATGATCCTTCGCGTGCGGGGGACGCTCGTGAATGTGACCGTGGATGGGGAGTCCTCGATCGCCTATCGCCTCCCGATCCCCCGTCAACCGGGACCGCTCGAACTGATTACGTTTGATGCCCAAGCGGAGTTCGTCTCGTTCGAGCTGCGCGAGTTATTGCCGTCGTTCCCACTGGTGGAGGCGAAGAACGCCCCGAACACGCTGGATGGTGCTCTGCCCGTGGAACAGGCCCAACTCGCGGTCGTGATCGCCGAGAAGGGACTCCTCACCGCCGAGGCCCAGTTGGTCTCTCTCAACGCCCGCGCCATGGCCGACCAGGCCCGCGCTCAACAGCCGCCTCCATCCAACATGACCGACCTCATGAAAGCTGCGGCCCTGGCCGAGAAGCATGCGGGAGCCGCTCAAGCGGACGAGGAGATGAGCCGCGCAGAACTCTCCCTAACGCAAGCGACCACGGAGCAGAAGGCCGAACGCGAGACCAGACTCACTGCGACTAAGACCGCCCTCGAAGCGGCGAATAAGGCTATCGAGATGCCGGGTGAGACGTACACGTCACTCCCCGGTGCCTTGAAGACTTTGGAGAACAATCTGGAGACGGAAGAGTCCCGCCGCCAGCCGTTCCCGTCTACCAGCACCGGTCGGAGATCGGCTCTGGCGAAGTGGATCACTGACCCGCGTCATCCACTCCCGGCGCGTGTGGCTGTGAACCACATCTGGACCCGTCACATGGGTCGCCCGCTGGTGCCGACGGTGTTCGACTTCGGGCGTAAGGGGACGCCGCCGGTGAATCAGGAATTGCTCGACTGGCTGGCCGTGGAACTCGTGGAGAGCGGGTGGAGCATGAAGCACCTGCACCGGCTGATCGTGACCTCGCGGGCCTATCGATTGAGTTCATCGAACCGGGGAGCCGCCGCAGCGAATCTAAGCCAAGACCCCGAGAACAAGTACCACTGGCGAGCGAACCCCATCCGCATGGAGGCCCAAACCGTCCGCGACAGCTTGCTGCACTTGGCGGGGGAACTCGATCTCAAAATGGGTGGCCCTTCGATCCCAGTCAGCGACGAAGGCTCACGACGAAGGAGTCTGTACTTCGTCCACTCGCACAACGAGCATCAGAAGTTTCTGTCCATGTTCGACGATGCGAGCGTTCTCGATTGCTATCGCCGGACCGAGAGCATCGTCCCGCAGCAGGCCCTGGCACTGGAGAACAGTGCCCTGGCCAGCGCGATGTCCGAGAAGATCGCCGCTCGCATCACCACCGCGCAGCCTGACCTGAACGACAGCGACTGGGTGCGGGAGGCGTTCCTCACCGTACTCGCCAGCGAGCCAACGCCCGAGGAATTGGCGATCTCCGTCGAGGCACTGACACAGTTCCAAAAGCTGGTGACAGCTGCGAACGCACGAGAGCAGTTCATCCTGGCGCTGCTCAACCACAACGACTTCGTCACCGTCAGGTGAATACGGACCCAGGCGAGCCAGGCGGCGTCAGCCTCCGGATTCTGGGAGCCGGATTCCACTCCAC
>JANOKO010000453.1:0-2503 GCA_031419335.1 Planctomycetota bacterium | reverse complement strand
ACTGAAGAGGAATTGTGAAAGTGCTCTAAGGGCGCAGTTTGTCTACCGGATGGTACATCTGGCCCCTCGTCCATTCCCTGAAAAACGACCAACTCATTTCTCGGGCACCTCCAAAGCGTGGGGAGCCATCAGTCCGACTTGCTGACCCGGTGGGCGTCCACGCTCTGGCGAAATCACTAGGAAGCGGCCATGAGCTGGGCGATCTCTTGGGAGGTAAACTTGCGTTCGAGTCGGGCCCCCATTTGAGCCACCACACGGGCAGCGGCGTGCGAAGCGAGGTGCCCCGCCTGTTTCCAAGTCAGCCCATTGGTGATGCCGTACAGGATGCCCGCGGCATACATGTCTCCGGCCCCCGTTGTATCGATGGCCTGGACGGAGACCCCTTCGATCGGAATCACTTGGCCGGAGTGCATCAGAATCGACCCATCGCCCCCGAGTGTTAAAGCCACGTTCTCGGCGTGCTGGTGAATCTCCTGTGCGCATTCCACGGGATCGTGCCGACCGGTCAGCGCACGCGCCTCGTCAAGATTGCAAAACAACAAATCGACCGGGCCTTCAATCAGTTCGAGGAACAGCTCGCGGTTGTACTGAATCAGGAACGGGTCCGAAACGGTAAAGGCCACCTTGACCCCATGCTTCTTCGCCAACTCGATGGCTCGCAGGGCGGCACTGCGGGTCGGCTCGCCGCCGAAAAGATATCCCTCGATATAGACGTACTTGGCCTGTTTGATTTCCGCTTCGAGGATGTCGTCCGGACCCAATTGGCTGGAGGCCGCGAGGTTGGTCAGCATGGTCCGCTGGGCGTCCTCGGTGATGAGGACCACGCATGTTCCAGTCCGGCCCGCGATCGGAGTGGACTCAATACTGACGCCCCTCTTCCGCATGTCTCCCAGAAAGAACTCGCCGATCTCGTCTTGGCCGACCTTCCCCATGTATGCGGCTTTCCCGCCGAAATCGGCCACGCCCATGATTGTGTTCGCCGCCGATCCCCCCGCACAACGATGCCACCCCGTGCCATGCAACTTTGAAAGAACCTGCTCCTGGGTCGGTTCATCGACGAGGGTCATGATCCCCTTGGCGAAGTGCAGGTCGGTCAAGACCGCATCTGCGACCCGGGCCTGAATGTCCAACAGGGCATTGCCCACTCCATACACGTCGTACTTCATGAATCTGTCGCCTTCGATCCCTGCCAGGATGTGGCAGGACACACTTCCGACTTGCAGCGCCGGAAGGGAGGTATGATAGGTGGGACAACAGTCAGCAGCCAACAGAGAGGATGTCCGTGGCCTTGGGAGAGACTGATACGTGATCAATGGCCACTGCAATCCGGGACCAGGGGTCATGCCTGGCCTGTTGAAACGGGGTTGGGGCGGCTGTTGGGTTTGTGAACGCGAGGGCTCGGTCTGGCGTAGTCAACCAGCTTCTTTCGAAGTGGCAGGCGAGCCGGGCGGAGCGCCAGGTCTGGGGTCAGAGGTCCGGATCAATACAATGGCGACCTCGGGACAAGTGTGGGTCCGATACCGTACGACTTCACACCAAGAATGTTTGCAGGTTGAGCATTTTTTCGGGAAAGAACTCTCCTTCTCACTTCGAGTCCTTTGTGTTCCTGCTTCGACTCGATCTGGTGGGGGTGAGAAGAAGAATTGAACACAAAGGACGCGAAGGGGGAGAAGGGCGGTGAATGGGAATCGTCCGTGACCTCATTCCCAGAACCCCTTCAGGCCAAGCCTTCCACGGTGGAAAGAACTGGGTTTCTGGCTCTTTCGGCCTGAAAGGCCATCCGTTCACCCAGCCAGTGCGGAAGGCCCTGGAAGCTGGCCTACTCGGTGATTTGAGGGCTGGAGGTCCGGCCATTCGCTGAAGTCTGTCGCTTGGTGCAGTTCGAATGGCCAGCCAGTTGGGCCTTCGGACTCGTCGGTGCCGGAGACCAGGGCCTACTGCCCTGGCGGGAGGAACGACCGACCCTGCGGGACTGAGGTGGCATGGTTCCGTAGTGTTTTGGAATTGGTCCAAAACAACTTCTTGATTTGAACAGAAGGATTTGAACAGAAGGCAACGAAGGTCACGAAGGGATAAATCCAAAGGCTCTTCGTTTCCTTCGTGATCTTCTGTTCAGAATCAAATCGGAAAGTTGTTTTGGGCCAATTCCTTATCAGTGATAAACACCTTGGAAGCCCTGCCCCGTGGGCCCTCCCGTCGGATGAATTCAGACAGCGGAACTCCGGTTTAGAAATCTGTGCCGATTTTTGTTGCATGTTGGAATTCTGTTGTAACAATGGCCTCGTCAGCGTTCGTCTGAAATTGGGATCGACGTTCGACGAGAGGCACCGCACAGAACGGTGCGAAGCAGCATCTGATCACTGTTGAGGAGTACGTCATGGCCGGTCGACTCTTTCCGTCTTTCCGATCTTGTTCGCTCGTTCTTCCCCGCTAGTCTTCGCGTCCTGCGATCTCGCCGCCGTGTGATGTCGCGAGCTTTCCATGCGATCCCGGCTCTGGAGCC
>JANOKO010000452.1:0-2209 GCA_031419335.1 Planctomycetota bacterium | reverse complement strand
GATCGGCGGAGATTCCTCGATCCTTCAATCCGTCCGCCAGCGTCCCAATGCGATTGGCCACATCCTGCGTGACCGCTTCGGGTGTCAGGTTCGGCCTCAGTGATTGGGGATCACTGAACAGCCTTCGCAGAATGTCGAGATTCTGGGGGTCCGCGAGTCCGTCCAAGTCAAAGGCGTAAACGGTCTTGATGGTCCCCGTGAAGTTCGTGTGAATCTCAAACCGGTCCATATCGCAGACGACCAGCAGGGGAGGATTCTCCAAGTCTTCCCGGTACATGAGCAACTGGTCATAGGCCGCCTTGAGATCACGGCGTTTCTTCTTGTACTCCCAGCCAAAATGCCCCTTCTTCCAGACATCCGCCCAGCCGTGGCCGCCATCGGATTTGCTCACGCCGCGCTCGAAGGTGTACCACGCTCCCTCGGGATCGGCATCGACCGGCTTCGGCTGGTTCAGCAGCTCGCAGAGGGCGAGAAAATGGCTATGGCACGCTGAACGCTCGGAGAGCGAGGCTTTCTTCCAGGTGTCAACGAATTGTTGGGGAGTCATGCGAGCGCAGGGTGGCCCCGGTTGAATCGCTTTGGAATCTACCGGGGTGGCGGAGCCAGAGGAGGTTCTGTGACCGAGAATCGCATCATACCGAACCTCTTGTGCCAAGGCACACAGGTAGGCTCCAAAGCGAGCCAACCTGTGCCACCCCGCGACTTGCGCCAAAAAGGCCACCCGCCACCCGCACTGGGCACTGACATGTATCCACCTCCGTGAATAAACAGCCCGCCTCCTGAAACTCAACCCATTCTACGCACCACCTTCAAGTCTGACTTGGCGATGGCCCTGATTGTAGAATGCCCTGGGGTTGCAACCCCAGGGCTAGGGCACTAGAATGTAGCAATGGCTACATTTTGCACGTCAGCACGTTTTCTGCTTCTGGTCTCGGCTCTGAGCGTCCTGGTCGGATGTCAGCCCGTTTCAGTTCCGTCCGCAACTGGAACGACTCCGGCGAAGGCACGGTACCTCAACATCGTCTGCACCGTGGGCATGGTGGCAGACATCGTGCGGCAGGTGGCGGGCGAACATGCCGAGGTCACCGGCCTGCTCAATGAGGGGACCGACCCACATGTCTACGTGCCGACGGCCAACGACACCGCGCAGGCGATGAAGGCCGATATCGTGTTCTACTGCGGGCTGCACCTCGAAGGCCGCATGGTGGCCGATTACGAAGCAGCTCATAAAAATGGACGCAAGTTCTTCGCCGTCTCCGCTGGGATTCCGCACGACAAGCTGAGATCGTCCGAGGCGGTTGCGGGAATCCATGACCCGCATGTCTGGGGTGATATTCAGATGTGGATGGAGTGCGTCCGCGAGGTGGCGAAGCAGCTCAAAGAACACGATCCGGTCCATGCCGCTGACTACACCGCGAACGCCGATCGCTACCTCAGCGAACTGACCAAGCTCGATGCGTATATCCGTGAGGTGATCGCCTCGATCCCGGAACAACAGCGAACGCTGGTGACAGCTCACGATGCGTTCGCCTACTTCTCGCGGGCCTACGGGATCAACGTCCGCGCGGTGCAGGGGATCTCGACCGAATCGCAAGCGGGAGTCAATGACACCAACCGCCTCGTGGCGTTCCTCGTCGAGAACAAAATCCCCACCGTCTTCGTCGAAGCCAGCGTCAACCCGCGCGATCTGGAAGCGGTCCGCGAAGGAGCTCAGCAACAAGGCTGGAAGGTCGGAGTCGGCGGCACACTCTACTCCGACTCGATGGGCCCCAAGGGCACCTACGAAGGCACCTACATCGGCATGCAAGACCACAACGCCACCCTCATCGCCCGCTCCCTCGGCGGCCAGGCCCCCGAACGCGGGTGGCAGGGGAAACTGAAGACGCCGTAAGGCGATCCTCACGCCGGTGTCTATAAAGAATTCTTTCTGGACAGTCCAGAGTTTTCCCTGATAAAATGCTTCCATGATTCAACTCATCCTGACTGAAGAACAACAACACATCCTCGACGAATCGGACGAGCCGGTTCAGGTTATGGACCGCACCGGTCGCCTGTTGGCGTCGGTATCGATCGAGGCGACTGAGGCCGAGATCGCCGAGGCCCATCGAATTGCGAAGGAGTTGGACGATCTCACTGGGACAGATCACGGGTTGTCCGAAGCAGACCTGGATCGCATTGCCGAGCAATCGCGGAACTTCCGACCTGCCGC
>JANOKO010000451.1:0-1028 GCA_031419335.1 Planctomycetota bacterium | reverse complement strand
CTCACCCACCGTAGGCCCCGTACCGTTTTAATCCGCGAGCAAACACCCAGCGGTTGAACCAGAGCAAGACGATCACCCACGCCACTTCAATCAGCAACTCGCGCCCCATCTCGGCATGGCTGTATTTCCCTAAAGCCAGCTTGCACGGGAAATAGGCCAGGTACTTAAACGGCAACCACTCGACCCACCCCGGCAACAGATCGAGCGGGATCATGTGGCCTGAAAGAAAATAATTCAGCATCATATAGATGAATAGCAACGAGCTGACCTCTAAGAACCAAAAGGCGATCAGCCCGAGCAGACTCTCGATCAGAAACCCCAGCAGGAACGCCATGTTCAGCGCGAGAATCAACCCCGCGATCGTCAGACCATCGGGCCAGCCGGGAAAGTAGTCACGGCACAGGTAGAACACGATCACGAACGGAATCGTGGCCACGACGTAGTACACCAGCTTGTGGGCCACGCGATACCAGAACAGATAGCCGAGCATGTCGATCGGCTGGATCAGGTACTTCTTGAGTGTCCCTTCGCGGATGTCGCGGGCGATCCCACTCGACAGACCGGGCATACTGGAGAAGGCCCGCGCGAGCATCGCCATCAGGTAGTACGCGACCATCTCGCCGTACTTGTACCCGGCGATCTGCTTGTCGGACTTGGTGTCCATTGTCCCGAAGATCGCGCCCCACAGGAACACCTGCGTAATGATCGGCAGGAACCGAAACAGCGTCCCCAGCGCGAAATCGGACCGGTACGCGAACCGCTCGGCCATCGAGGTTTGCAGGATCAGCCAGTAGACGCGGAAGCGGTGTGCCCATGACATTAGAGATGCCCCCGAGTCAGCGGCGAACGTCGCGTCGAGTCCCTCACCCCTCTCGTTCCCAAGCCCCGCTCTCATCCTTATACACAAGTCTTGCCTTCCAGGGCATGGTACGTGGCCCAGGCCAGGCTGAAGTCGAAGACGCGGCGGAGGCCGCGCCACATCACTTCGGGGCCGGGGGGGCCGTCGTGTTTGCGGCGCAGGTAGCCAC
>JANOKO010000450.1:0-1175 GCA_031419335.1 Planctomycetota bacterium | reverse complement strand
ACGTTGTAGTTCTGCGAGAAGTCAATCATGTTTTGCAGATTGGTCTGCTCCACAAACGGCAGGATCCGGGCCTGAACAGACCATCCAGCTCCCGCCGCGACACCCGTTCGGTACGTGCCTCCAGGAGGTAATTTGGTGTGCGTCTCCATGTAGTTGTGCAGAGCCAATCCAATCTGCTTCAGGTTGTTCTTGCACTGGACACGGCGGGCCGCTTCGCGGGCCTGCTGTACAGCGGGCAGCAGCAAGGCAATCAGGACTGCAATGATGGCGATGACCACCAACAGTTCGATCAGCGTGAATCCGGGCCGTTGGGACTTGGGATGGAACATGGGAACCTCCTATGGGTTGCGTGAGCCACAAGCGGCGAATGGCCCCGAGGTCGCATTCGCCAATACGAGTGTGGCTGGCAAAACGCGGCAGAGGCGTGGCTGGCTAACTCGACGAGACACGAGTTGACATTGAGTCTCAGTGGCAATAGAATACCGAGATGAAATCCGGATGCAAGCCAGATTTCGCAAGTTCGTATGTCATAAAGCCGATTCCATGCCTCAACCTCATCCCGATGATCCGTCGCATCACTCACTCGAAAAAGAAGTTGCGGCAATTCCGATTCGAATCCTACGGTCTGAGGACTTACTGAACGGTGATACTGAAATTCTGATTCGACACGGCAGTGAGTTCTATCGGCTTCGTGTCACGCGAGCGGGGAAGCTGATCCTAACCAAGTAAACTGTGAGCGTCCCAATCGTCGGCACTCCCGGTCACGGCATCCTCCCCACATCGGGGCCACTGGAATTGAACCACGAAAGTCACGAAATGGAAGGCTAAGGAATGGCATCGGCCTTCTCACCGGACGATTAGAGTAGTCCCGTCCCGGAGACCTGCTCCCTCTCGATACCCCTGCATTTTTCGTGTGTTTCGTGTGTTTCGTGTTTGGAATTCTGCTTGTGTTGTGGCCGAGGCCGTGACCCACGAACAGGACGCACACACGGGGGAATTCCAGCCGACTTGTGTGATGCACACTCGCCCGCCTAGTGTCCCTTCAACTCTTGATCTTGGGGTTGAGCCAGGCCCGCGCGGGAGGGTGAAGCTCCGGCTGAGCCGCGAGCCAGGGGACGTGTCGATTCGCAGTCGCGGCTCGGCGGGAGCCTCGCCCTCTCGAGGGAGGCGGACCC
>JANOKO010000449.1:0-6675 GCA_031419335.1 Planctomycetota bacterium | reverse complement strand
ACTGCCAGAGTCAGTCATGGACGGCCTGGAAAGGCCGTCCTACGGGGCACTTGAATTCCTGCCACTATTCTTCGAGCAGCTCGTGGGCGACTTGATCCCAGTTCACGGAGGACTCGGCCACTTCCAGCATTTGCTTCGCGGTTGGTTGCTCGACGGACGAAATCTCGGTGTGAACCTTTTGTCGGATATGCCGCGCCAACTGGACCCGGGCGTGCTGTTCCTTAGTGAGGATCTTCTGCCTGACAGGCTCCGCGTCCTTGGACTGGGCTTTGATGTCCTTGGCCAACTCCAGTAATCGGGTGTGCCTTTCCGGATTGGCGTGGACCCAATCCCGGGCGACATCGGTCTCAAACTCGCTGGTTCCGTCCCGTTGATGCAGCGCCTTCTCGGCATCGGGAGTGTTCCCGGGATTCGTCTCTTGAAAGATCGAGCCGTCGTCGGAAGGGCTGTGCGAGAGGCCGATCGGCTTAAAGCCGGACGGATCGTTGAAATACTTGGCGACCGCTTCCTTTGCCTTTTGATCCTGGGCAATCAGCCACATGACCATAAAGAAGGCCATCATGGCCGTCACAAAGTCGGCATAGGCGACCTTCCATGCTCCTCCTCCACCACTAGCCATGCGATCCCTCGCTTCGAATGTTGTGAGTCCTCAAACCATCGCACTTTCAACACGGAGGCACGGAGAATGACAGAGAAAGCCACATTCTAACCCAGCACGAGGAGCGTGTTTTCGAGTGAAACTCAAAACGCCCTGGGACTCGAATCGGATGGTTTCTCCGTGCCTCCGTGTCTCCGTGGTGAATTACTCGTTGGTTTGAGGGTTGGTTGATGATGACTGGCTGCGATCCATGTACGGGTGGATTAGTCGCCGCAGAAGCTCGAATCCGAAGTGGGACCGGTTATGATCCGGTCCATGACAACTTCCCGATTTGATTTTGAACAGAAGATCACGAAGGGAACGAAGGATCAATCAATTGGCCCCTTCGTTCCCTTCGTTGCCTTCTGTTCAAATCTTGCTGTTCAAATCTTGCTGTTCAAATCGGGATGTGAATCTGGTTCAGGTCTTTATCCGCCGGACTCCACGGTCTTGAACAGTTCGGCCAGTTCGTCGGTCGTGGGGCGGTGTTCCGTTCCCACGCCGCGCCGTGCCATTTCGACAACGCCCTTCGGAGCCCCTCCGGCCAGGAACTCGGAGATCATTCCGACAATCACGCGAAAGAACGCCGACTCTTGCGTCCCGAGATAATCCATCCGACCGGCGAGCGGTCCGAAGAAGCCGTAGGACAGAAGAATCCCCAGGAAGGTTCCGACGAGTGCGGCACCGACCTTGTGTCCAATCTCTTCGACGGGGCCGCTGATGGCACCCATCGTCACCACGATCCCGAGCACAGCTGCCACGATTCCAAAACCCGGGAGTGCGTCAGCCGTCTTGCTCAGCGCTCCAACGGCGGCGTGGTGCTCGTCCTCCATCACTTTGATTTCGCGTTCGAGTAACGTTTCCACTTGCGCCGGTGTGGCCCGACCATCAGAGATCATCTGCAGCGCCCCGCAGAGAAACTCCCGAACATGGTGATTGCCATGGATGAGTGGATACTTTTGCAGCAGCGGACTCTCTTCCGGAGCAGACAGATGCGTGTCCCAGGCGAGCATGCCGTCGCGTCGACCGATGCGAAACAGGTCGTAGAGGATTGAGAATAGTTCCACGTACGCGCGTTTGTTGAAGGGCGAACCCTTGATCGCGTGAATGACCCCGTGCATCAGGTCCATCAGGACCTTCTTCGGCGACATGACAATCAGCGCACCGAGTGCGGCGCCACCGATGGTAATGATTTCCGAGGGGTGGACCAGCGAGTGAAAGTGGCCACCCGCCATCGAGAAGCCGGTCAACACCGAACCAATGACGACGATGCAACCGAGGATGACGATCATGGGACACTTCTGGGAAAAGTCGGGAGGTTGGAGGTTGGAGGTTGGAATGCGAGTTTCGAATATCAAGCCTCGACAGAGACATGGGCGACCGCTGGGGGCGCAGTGCGTTCTTGTTGCTCCGTGGCCAGGTGACGAAGGCGGCGGAGGCCGAGGAGTTCGATCGCCAGTCCGACTTCTTGCACGGGTCGAACGACTCCGCCCTGAGCGGCATTGACGGTCCGAAGGATCGTCGCTGTCACTTGGGGATGCAGACTCGCGAGATCGTGGATCAAGCTGGTGTCCGCATCGTCGCTGATCGCCGAGTGGAGGATCTCCGTCCAAACTCGATGAGCGGAGACTGCAAGATGTGGCCGAGGCGGTGCCGAATGCGGACGATCGAATCGTAGGCCAGGGGGTGTCGCTGTGGGTTCCGGCAACGGTTCTTGCAGCAGTGCCGCGATGCCTCGAAACCGATCGGGGGCGATCGACCGGCGTTTCGGACCTTCGAGCTTCGGCCCGCGATCATCATCGGATGGTTCGGTAGACATCAAAGCTCCTTCACGCCAGGAAGTTCAACAACGACGTGTCGAAGAGTTTCGACAACGCCGCCATGGTGAACTGAGTTTGCGTTTGCGCTTGCTGAAGCGCGACGATCGACTGGGGCAGATCGGCGCTCAACGCCTGCGAGCGGAGTGTCTCCGATTCCAGCTTCAAGTCACTGAAGCGGCTGTGTGCCGATTCGATCTGTTCGAGGGCCAGCGCTTGCGTGCCGAGCGACTGCAACAGGTGATCTCCCAGCTGTTCGAGGTCGCCGAGTGATTGGGCAAATTGTGCATCAGAGACCGACGCTAGCTGACTGCCGGCTCCTTCCAGCGTCGACTGGAGATCGGCGATAACAGCAAAGGTGTCGATCACGTCGGTCCCGGCCGTGGTCTGGAAGACATCCCGGCCCACGGGCAACACCGCCGCTTGCTCCCCGAGTTCACTCGCTGCGCTCATCGGCTCCTCGGAGCCGACATACGACACTGTGCCATCCGGTGCCGACTCGAACGGGAGACGATCCGACGCGGTGCCCCCATACAGGGCGATTCCTCCGTGACGGCTGTTGGCGATTGAGATCAACCGTTCGCGCAGCGTGCCGAGCTCCTGCGCCAAGATTTGCCGCTCCGCCGGTTCGAACGATTGTCGTCCGCTCATCGCGATCTCCCGCACGCGAACCAGCAGGGAATGGGCTTCGCGCGTCGAGGTTTCCGTGTGGGACAGGGTGCTTTTCAGTTGATTGAGAACCTGGGTTCGCGCATCGAGTGACTCGATCCGTCGGGTTTCACGCAGTCCGATGCGCAGCGCGGCGGGATCGTCCGACGGACGATTGACCCGGCGTCCCGACGACACCTGCTCCTGAGCCCGAGCGAATTGCACGGTCTGTCGGCGCAAGTGTTCCAGCGTGACGCCGATGGTCGAGAGATCAGTGGCTCGAATCACAATTTACCTCACCAGAGTCATGAGTTCTTGCAGGTTTTCATCGGCGGCCCGCAGGAATCGGGAGGCCGCTTGAAACATCCGCTGATAAGTCAGCATGTTCGCCAGCTCTTCATTCAGGTCGACTCCCGAAACCGAATCTCGCTGCTGTCGCAGGGAGGTCGAGAGCGCCGTGGCCTGATCGACCGACCAACTGGCCGCCGCAGTCTCGGCACCGACCTCGACAGTCAGTCCATCGAGCGCGACGGTGGCCGATTGACCTTGCAGTTCCGGCAACCCGGCATCCCGCAAGGCAGCCAGACGTTTTGCAATCGAGTTGTCTCCTCGCAGTGCAGTCGTGCCAGCTGCGAGTTCCCGAGGGTCGTTCCACAGGTCTTCGCGAACCGCGAGGTTCCCGGCGGAGTCCCCTTGAAAGAAGCTGCGTACGCCGAGTGCGGGCCACAGTCCAACTTCGTCCGGTTGAGGAACAACATCCCAGGTCGATGTCTCGCCCGTCACCAATGTGCCCGTATCGAATCGCAACTCGACTCCCTGAGCAATGACGATCGGCTTCCCCGGGAGATAGCTTGATCCGAGTTGTACGGTGCCGAGCAGCGTGCCCGAGGCGTCGCGGACTTCCGCGCGCACATCGGCGTCGACCCCCACTTGCCCCCCTTGCGTGACGGACAGGGTCCACTCTCCGTTGATGGCTCCGGTCGGGCGACCACTCAGATGCCCGGACGCGGTCCCCGTCCAGCCCGCCGAGGGCGTCATCATGCTGGGAACTCCTCCCGCGAAGTCGACTGCGAACCCGGGCGCTGTCGCGACAGACAGTAACCGTGTGCGCGGATCGACGGTCGCCGTCACGTTGCCGATCCCCGACAGCTTGGTGGCAATGTCCTCCAAGGTGTCTTGCGATGGGTCGACATCAATCGCAAAGAGCCGTCGCTCTCCGGTCGCCGCTTCGGTCACCGCGACTGTCACTTGTCCTGCAGACAGTGGCCACTTTCCGGTCACTTGATTCAGCGGAGCATCGACAGCGGTCACGGGCCGAACGCCAGTCAGTTGTGTGAACGGACCGGGCAGCCCGACGCCCGCCGAATGCATCCGATCCACGGCCAAGGCCAGAGAGCGCGTGATGGAATCGAGTTGACCACGGGCCGCATCGATCCGATCGGTCCCGCCCTGCAGCAACCCGGCCAACCTGCCTGAAGCAAATTCCAGTGGTGTGGACCCGCCCTTCCAGGTGATCTCACTCTCGCCCAGGGCGTTCGTTGACATGACCAGTGCGATGGGCTGCGTCGAGAACGACACCGCACCCGACGCCAATGTGACCACATCATCGACATCGGTCCGCAGTGGAAAACGAGCGTCGGTCAGTCCCGCGAGTTGTTCCAGCAGCGCGTCGCGGCGGTCGAGCAAATCGAGTGGCTCCTGTCCGCTGCCGTTCGAGGTGGAGATTTCACCGTTCAACTCGGCAATCTGCCGAATCAGTCCATTGACCTCGTTGAGCGTCCGTTGAATCTCTTGATGAACCGAGGACTGGATCGTGTCGAGTCGATCGGCGGCTTGATTGAAAGCGCCCGTCATCTGTTTCGCAGCCTGCAACACCGCGCGGCGTTGGGTGAGATCTCCAGGATTGACGGTCCACTGATCGATCTGATGGAAGAACTGGCTGACTCGATCTGTCAGTCCCCCAGAGAGGGGATCAAAGACCCCTTCGACGGACCGCAGCGTTTCCAGTGATGCTTCCTGGGCGCTTTGTTGGGAGATCGAGTGATTGAGCGAATACTGCGTCAAAGAATTGACGGATCGATCGACGCGTAGGGAGTTCACACCCGTACCCACGGCGACGCCATCGATCGCCATTGCGGCGCGTTCACCCAAATGGAGACGCTGCCGGTGGTAGCCGGGTGTGGTGGCGTTCGCTTGATTATTGGCAGCCACGCGCAGCCCGATCTGGGCGGCGCGCAGTGCGGTCAGGCTGGAATCGAATGAGATCATCGGCTCACGTCCTGAAGTTGATGACGGGTTGGAGACTACCAGTCGAAATCTGGCCGTGGTCGTCGTAGCTCACCGCGAGGCTGCGGCTCCCGGTCAGCTCTTGCAAGGTGGACTCGACACCGAGTTCCAGGAGGGCGACCTGCCGCATCCAGCCGCGTGTCGCGGAATGCACGGCCTGTGCCAGGCCCCGGACCGTGTCGCGTCGTTCCTGAAGGCTCGCCGCTTCCTGGGCCGGGAGTCGCCCCATCAGGATCGTCAGCGTGCCGTGCGACGGCTTGATCCCGCACACGGTAGCGATCAGTTCCTTGAGCCGTTCGCGGCGGATCATCCCCGGACCGGGATCCCAGGCGTCTCCGTCGGCGACCGCTTCGAACGGCGAGGCAGTTCCGTCTGGAGGGCTGTCGCGGAGGGTTTTCAAGATCGACGAAAGCCGCAGCTCCTCCCAATCGAGGTAAGCGAGGCATTCACTCACGAGAGCGACCGCTGGCTCCGGAGAGCGAGGCGTGGACACGTGGGGTTGTTGAGGTCGGGGCATGGCCCATCTCCAATCGGGAATCGATGCACGGTCGTGGACGTTCGTCCAAAGGGCAGGGCAGTGGGTTAGCGGGGATCACAAGGTTTCGGATGGTGTGCTGGTTTCGGTGGAAGGGCGTTCCAAGGCCACGAGGTAGTCCCGCAAGCCCAACCCACCAGCATCGGCGATGGCCTGTCCCATGTACTGATCGAACATCCCGCCGAGGACATCGGTGGAGTCACCGCCGAAGAGTCCCCCTTCCTGGCCGCTGCCTCTCATCTCTTTGAGCAGCAACGAGGCGAAGAGTCCTTCCACCTGCCGCGCAACGGCATCGGGCGACGCCGTACTCGGGAAGTCAATCGCTGACGGAACGCTGGTGAGTGGACTGAGGGACATGAGGCAGCCGTGGAGGGTGGGAATAGGGCGTGGCGTGTCGTGGGCAGTGTGAGACCGTCTCCGGCCAGCACCTCCCAACTCTCCGATTAGGATTCGGTCAAAAACAAATTCAGGATTTGATTTTGAACAGAAGCTAACGAAGGTAACGAAGGATCTTGGGTTTGAACCCTTCGCTACCTTCGCTACCTTCGTTGCCTTCTGTTCAAATCTGGATGTTCATTCGGACCATTTCCTTACTTGAACAGCAGTTCGGCGTGCAGCGCGCCGGACTCCTTAAGTTGTTGGAAGATCGAACTCAAATCGCGCGGCGTCACCCCAAGGGCATTCAAGGCTTGCGCCAGGTCACCGACGGTCGATTGTCGATCGATCTGGTTCACAAATGCTTTTTCCTCGAT
>JANOKO010000448.1:0-1789 GCA_031419335.1 Planctomycetota bacterium | reverse complement strand
CGCTCGTTGACCTCGCTGACCTCGATCGATGCACCGGGCGAACGACGCGGACTGCTGTCGCTGCTCGACCAGGAACCGATGACGATCCAGGATCTGCCTCCGCTGCCACAGCAACTCAGCTCGTTTATGGCCTACAGCTTCGACAGCGCCAAGGCCGTGCAGACTTTGTACGACACCGCTGTGGATCTGGAAGCGGTCCTCTCGCCCGACACGGCCCATGTCGAAGACGCGCGCGTCCAAGCCAAGGACCATCTCGGGTTAGACGTGATTGACGATCTGCTGAGCGGGCTGGGAAATGTGACCTGCGTCTACAACGACGAGGCCCAGACCGGTTTCGGTATTGCTCCGGCACTGCTGGTGGAAGTCCAGGACGCGGACAAGTTGAACGCGGCGCTGGAGAGTCTGTTGGTAGAGCTGTTGCCGCAGGTATCGCAGGGGAACGCCAAGGGAGTCGTCAAGGAGAAGGACGGCACGAAGACCTACATCGTCGAGATTCCACAGGGGGGGATGTCGCCTGCGATCTCGGTCAGCGAGAAGTGGATGTGTGTTTCACTTCTGCCTCAGCCGGTGATGGCGTTTAATCTACGAGTCCAGGGAGAGCTTCCGACCTGGGACAGGGCGACACTCCCTGCCGAGACTTCGGCGGCGATCCCGGAGTCGTTCACGGGATTGACGATTGTCGATCCTCGGTCGACATACAAGATGCTCCTGGGGCTGGCGCCGATTGGGGCCAGCGTGGCTCAAGTGGCGCTGTCCCAATCGGGAGCACTCCCGCCCAATTCACCGCCGATCATTCAGGTGGGGGATATTCCCCCAGCGGAACTGGTGACGAAGTGGCTGTACCCGAACGTAGCGTATTCGCTGGTCGATGAGAACGGCCTGACCACCCGTACGACCAGCTCAGTTCCCGGCCTGCCGATTCCCGGTGGAGACGGGGGAGCAGCCAGTGTGGCGGTTCCGGCGGTGTTGGTGGCGTTGCTGCTGCCCGCCGTGCAACAGGCTCGCGAAGCAGCCCGCCGCTCGCAGTCGAAGAACAACATGAAGCAGATCGGCCTAGCGACGCACAACTATCACGAGACGTTCAACGGTTTTCCAGCGGGAACGGTGGAGAACGATGACCTGGAGGTCGAGGAGCGACTCAGCTGGATGGTGAGTATCCTGCCCTTCATGGACCAGGCTCCGCTGTACAACCAGATCGACATGAAGGAGGGGCACGAATCGGCGACGAACTCCCCGCTTCTGTCAGTTGCGATCCCGACGTATCTCAATCCTGCCCTGCCCGCTGAACCGGGAGCCACCCACTACATCGGCATCGCGGGGATCACGGACGAAGGCCCGACCGCCGAACTCCCCAGTAAGATCGCTGGAGTGTTCGGGTACAACCGCAAGACGCGGTTTGCGGACATCCATGACGGCACCTCAAACACCGTGATGGTCGCTGAGTCGACTGGGTTCACCGGGCCATGGGGGCAGGGCGGGGCGTCCACGATCCGGGCCTTCACCCAGCAGCCATACATCAACGGGCCAGATGGCATCGGCGGGCCGTATCGCGGGGGCTGCCATGTGCTGTTGAGCGATGGTTCGGTACGGTTCGTCTCCGAGAACATCGACGGGAAGACCATCGAAGCCCTCTCCACGATCCAGGGCAGCGAAGCGTTGAATGACTTTTGATCCGCGCAGCCTCGCTCTTCGTATGTGAGGTCGAGCCTTGATGCAGCGAACATCTGGCGGCCCCCGACCCCGTGGTTCGGGGCCGCCGTTGTTTCGTGGGATAGGCTTCCAGCCTGTC
>JANOKO010000447.1:0-2848 GCA_031419335.1 Planctomycetota bacterium | reverse complement strand
TCCCCGAAGCTCTGCTTCGTCACGTGCCAATCCGCCCGGTCGGCGGGGATCGCCCCTCAATTTGGGGCGGGCACTTTCGACTCGGGACAGTTCAGGGGCTGTTGGCAGTGGCCTACGGGGGCTGGCCTGCGGGCGAAGCGGAGCTTCGAGGATATGCGGTCCCAAGCGGAGCTTGGGACCGAGAGCGACTCTTGCGAGTCGTCGGGCTGGTCAGACGTGCCTGTCGAGACTCTGGCTTGTCACTGCAATCCTATGGTTTTCAAGTACCTCAGCCTTCGCAGTTCCACAATCGCCTCGGGATGTGACTGTCGTCGACCATCCGTTTGATGGGGGGAGTGTTCTCGACGTGCGACTTCATGCGTCGCCAGATGACCCATTTTCAGGATATCGTCAGTCGGTGTTTGAGTATGTCGTCCTCGTTTCCGGTGAGTATCACGGCGAGTACGGGGAAGTAGCGAGGGTCAAGGGGAGCGGTCGATGGACCAGAAGACCGGAAAGTGATGATCCACCGTTGTTGACCATCCCCATCGCCGGGCGAACAACCGGCAAGCCTTATTGGTTTCGTGTCATTGCCATCAACTCCGCAGGCGAGAAGTCCGCGCACGCCGAGACGCCCAAAGACGCCCCCGGCATCGCCACGCGCCAGTGGTTCGATGCCCGCCGGATGTGGCTGGCCGTTGTCATGACGGCGATCTGCGGAGCAGTGGTGGGGTATGTCATTGCCGCGCGCATGGGAGTGAAGCTGACGATTCGCAAGATCGCGGGGCTCGATGCCATCGAGGACGCCGTGGGCCGCGCGACCGAGATGGGCAAGGCGTGTTTGTTCGTCCCCGGCGTGCAGGACATCAACGATATCCAGACCATCGCGGGCCTGACCATCCTCGGTCGAGTCGCCGAAAAGGCTGCCGAGTACGACTGCGAACTTGATGTCCCCACCAGCCGCTCGCTCGTCATGACAGCTGCCAGAGAAACCGTGGCCGCTGCGTTTTATGCGGCGGGGAGGCCGGATGCCTTTAATGAGGACCGCATCTATTATGTCACCGACGAGCAGTTCGCCTACGTCTCGCACCTGACCGGGATCATGGTCCGCGAGAAGCCCGCAGCCTGCTTCTATCTCGGAGCGTTCTTTGCCGAATCGCTGATCCTCTCCGAAACCGGCAACGCCGTCGGTGCCATTCAGATCGCTGGGACAGCTCAACCGGCCCAACTGCCGTTCTTCGTCGCGGCGTGCGACTACACGCTGATCGGCGAAGAGTTCTTCGCGGCCTCGGCCTACTTGTCGGGCGACCCGGATCAACTCGGGAGCCTCAAGGGACAAGATGTGGGCAAGGTGATCGTGACCGTCCTGGTGCTGATCGGTGTGACGCTCTCGACGCTGGCCAATCTGGTTCCCGGAGTCACGGGATTTCGAGCTGCGGAGAGCTACCTGTTGGAGACTGTTCTCGGTGAAGGCTAGCCCGTAGGTGATGTCGCTCCGCGATTCGCCTGCTCCCTCAGACTTGTGCATCATCGGGCCGCACACAGATTCTTCGAATTTCCCATTGACAGCTAGCCAGAGATCTGTACTCTGATGAGCGGTACTAGGGGCTTGATTCCAAGAACTGGTTTGCCGGTCTTCATGCATCATTGAATGAGGGGCTTGAAATGAGAATGTCTGATGTCTGATGTCTGATGTCTGCTGTCTGCTGTCTGCTGTCTGAACCTCCTCTCGACTGAGTCGCACGCCCCGGTATGGGGGACCACCTCCGCCAGCATACCCAACAATCACGCTCTACGACTTACTTATGTCAACAACCCACACCTCTTAATGTTCCACAACCCAGACGCCGAAAACAGCGTCTTGACCACCCCGCTTATTTTTCCGCCGACTGAATGGATACGGCCTCCACTCGTCTTGACCGAAGTCATCGCAATCACCTCTCTGCGAGTTGAAAGCTCGATGGCCACAGATGCGGAGCTCTCGTGAAACCAAGCCGGATGACTCCCGTACGGATTCGCGAATGCACACGACCAGAACACAAAATCAAAGAATGAGAGTGATCATGCGACCTCAACACAGACACACTTCACTCTGGTTCTGGCTGTTGACTCTTTTCACGACTTCGATTTCGGCACAGGACATTCCAACCGTCGAAGAGTTAATACAAAGACTCCCGGAATCGCAGTCGCTGCCTGTGCAATATCGGATCAGTAGGAATGTCGCGAATGCTAAGGATGTAGTCGTCTCTCAAAAGCGTCTGAAGAATGGAGTATTGGCAATACGGACTGAGGCGATTGCGCCTTCACAGACGATCATGTTATTGCTCGGAGAGGATATTTACGAAATACTTCCACAATCTGAGGTCGTCATTGATAAGAATCTTATTCCCAGGAAGCCGGTGACTGGTCACTTGCTGCGTTCGAATGAGACATCACAATGTTACATCCCATCCATGCCCCTCGGTGCAAAGATCGTCAGCCAAAAGGTGAGTGCGACTGCTTTTGAGGGGGTTGCCTGTTACGAACTCGTCACTGATTTCTCGCTATTCATGGGGGACACGTCATTTCTTCCCAGCATCCTTCAGATCGCGATTCCTCGATCACACACTCTTGTGGTGAATGCCGAGACTTTTGATCCCATTGAGTTTAAGTGCCATGGAGTGACCGGTGTGTTGCTCACGAGTCTGAGGTATCTGGAGGTGAAACGTCACGCTGAGATTTCGGACGACCTCTTCACTCTTCCCGATCATTATCTCCGACTGAGACCAGCCTCAGTGAATGAATACTATGATCTCCATGAAGGCTTTTGGACAGACCTCGACCCCAGGCCGCTGTGGAAACCGCGTTTTCCTAGAGAGCGGGAACTTCA
>JANOKO010000446.1:0-1055 GCA_031419335.1 Planctomycetota bacterium | reverse complement strand
GGCCGTCATCGACACCGGCAAGGGGATGGAAGAACGCGCTCGCAAGAAGGCGTTCGAGCCGTTCTTCTCCACGAAGTCCAACGGCAGCGGGCTCGGCCTGCCGACCGTCCGCAAGATCATCGAGGCCCACGGCGGTACCATCGCCTGCGAAAGCGAACCGGGACGCGGGACCAAGTTCACCATCGAACTGCCAGGAGCAGTGGGATAGGCTTCGAGCCGGTCTCCCCGGGACAAAGAGCAGCCCAAAGGCTGGACTCCAACGGGGGCCACTCAGGCCGCCTTGGCGACTTCCAGGATCTCGCCGTTCTCGCCGACTTGATCGAAGCGGACGGCCATCCGTTTCGAGACCCCCGCCTGCTCCATCGTGACACCGTAGAGGACATCAGCTGCGGCCATTGTCGGCTTGCGGTGGGTGATCACCACGAACTGAGTCATCGCGGAAAACTCCTTCACGACATTCACGTAACGACCCACGTTCGCGTCATCGAGCGCGGCGTCGACTTCGTCGAGTATGCAGTACGGGCTCGGCTTGCTCTTGAACATCGCGAACAGCAGACCGACTGCTGTCATCGTCTTCTCGCCGCCGCTCAACAGCGTCAGACTCCGCAGTTCTTTGCCCGGTGGACGTGCCACGATATCGATCCCGCAGTCGAGTACATCGTCGGGATTCTCGAGGATGATGTTCCCGTCCCCGCCACCAAACATCTTGCGGAACAACACCTGAAAGTTCTGGCGAATCGTTTCGAAGGTCTCCAGAAACAGCCGCTTGCTCTCAACGTTAATGCGGCGAATGATGTCTTCGAGTGCGGACTTGGCCTCTTGCAAGTCCTTCAGCTGGGCGCTCAAATCGGTGAACCGGTTCTCGATCTCTTCCAGGCTGGCGAGCGCGTCCGTGTTGACGTGTCCCATCATCTTGAGCCGCTTCCGTAGTCGGTCAACTGCAGCTTCTAGTTCGGGGCGGACCTCGGCAAAACTCACCTCGCCCGCAGGCGAGTTCGCCTCGCCGTATCTCTCTCGCACATGATCTCCAAACGCCGACGCGCCGCTGGCCATCA
>JANOKO010000445.1:0-4492 GCA_031419335.1 Planctomycetota bacterium | reverse complement strand
GATGTCCAGCGCTCGAATCCGATGGGGGAAGCATGAGAGATGAACTCAACCCGGCGTCACTCGAGTTGTGACTCGAGGCCTGAGGATCGTCACTGGAAGTCGTCTCTTCACTGTTGAATTCACTGCCAGATCCTCCGGTTTCGTTGCTGGCGCTGGATGTCAATTCCGAGTTGAGTGCTGAATCGGACGGGCTATCCGTGTCGGTCGTGAACGACGAAGTCGACTCGTCTCCGCGGGATGAAGCTCCCGAATCGGAATCTGTGGGCTGGCTCGTGAAGTCGGACGAATCAGCGCTGTCGACTGAGGTCGGATCAAGGGCTGAGGTGCCGGAATCCTCACCGATGGATGTCTGGAAGGAATCGGAGGTCCTTTCGGAGTTGCTGTCGGAAGCTGACGTGTTGTACCCCGAAGAAGACTCCACATGGACCTCGGACGAACCCCCAGAAGACACAGCGGAGGAACTGTCATCCGAACTCTGGTCACTGGAACTGTCGGTGAAGGCCATCGAATCACTGGGAGTTTCGGGCGAACTATTCCCACCACCGCCACCGCCGCCTGATGACAGGATGTGATCGGTCACAGAGACATCGCCGCCATTCGAGGGGACATGGTCCGGGAGTTCCCAGCGCTCGTCCTGTGGGGGCTCGGGCCATTGCTCCCGAGGGTCTTCGGGGCCGACTTCCAGTCGAAATCGCGGCGCGTGATCAAACAGCACTCGCACCTTTTCGATGACTCCGGTCGACAGGTGAGTTCCGCTGGCATCCTCGATTGCGACTGGTCCTTCCCAGGGAATGAGCAGTGTGCCTTGCGGTGCCGTCTCCACTGTGTAACGGGCCGTCGGCTGGGCATAGACCCGGAAGAACTCACGGGCAAACGTCACCGAATCGGACTGCGTCCGGATCCAAGGCACCCACAGCCGCAATCGACGATTGCCAAATGTCTGGCAGCTATCCGGCTCGAAATAGTTGGCCCTCCAGCGGTAGACCCGGCGGGCAATTTGGCCACTGTTGTCTCGATGGTCGTATATGTAGTCACCGGTGAGCAGCAGACGATTGAAGATGAGCTCTCGGTCTCGCGTCTCTTCCAAAGAGATCAGATCCCGCCCCAGTCGAAGGGTGGACTGAAGGGAGATGCGACGCTGGAGGAAAAAGAATCGTCCAAAGGCGTCCACGCCCCAGTTGGCCTGAGCTCGCAATGCCAGATCTTTGAAGACCGAGCGTACTGACTCCTCACCCCGGAATTTGGCGGAGAGTGCCTGTACGGGCCGTCGCGGGGACTCGATAAGTGAAGAGAGATAGGAGATGTGGGTTTTATTCACCACATGCTGCTGAATCATCAGGCGAACCAAACTGTCGATGGTCGAGACCGAATGAACGGCCTCCCAGTTCCGATCGGGGTCATTCGAAAACAGATCCGTGGCCCCATAGCGGTGCGGCTGTCGTTCGGGGGGAGTTGCGTCAAAGCCACCGGGGAAAATCTCGTTAAGCTCGATCGACATTCCGGCCATTCGCAGTCGCACGAGACCGGGGTGCTGATAACGACACTCCTCGACCCGTCCCAGATACCAGCGTACGCCGATGGCCCCCTCGCAGCTGATCCAGTCGCCGATTTCGATCGCGCGACGTTCCTGAAAATCGCGTTGCAAGACGAGTTCACCCGCACCACAACCGCCTTGACGGTGGAGTTCAAACCAGCATCCACCGATGGCCCGATCGGAGAGCAGGACCGGCGTCCCTCCGGGGGTGGGACCGTGATGCAGAATACGACGGGTGGTCATCGGTCAGGCCGGTCAGCAGGAGGGGGGAATAAAATTCGAAGCACGAAATACAAAACTCGAACGGGGTTGTCGGTCGGTGTTTCGAATTTCGAGACGCGGATTTCGAAGGACTTCCGGCAACAACGTGAAGACATCGACAGACAGCCTCTCAGGGGGCTGAAGTCTCGATCGTCGGACGACTGGCATGCACCACCAGTGTGTAGGTAAAGAGCTGCTTTCGAGACAGGTCATATTCGAACCGCACTGTGGCACAGTCGCGGAAGGAGCGATAAGTCGCCGTGGCCGGATCGAAATACAGGAACAGTCGATAACGGTCATCGGGAGACGAGGAATGGACCGCCTGTCGTAGCGCTTCGAGCGTGAGGAACATCTGCTCTTCGCTCATGCGAAGCACGCCCGCGTGAGTGGCGATCTGTCCTTCGATCGCGATGTCGACGCCGCCGGATGTATGCCCTACAAGCATGTCTCCTGCAACCTGGGGAGCTCTCAGTTTGGAAAAGTCGAAGGAGTCCTGAACTCGAACGGATGTCACGGGTTGTGGAAGTTCGAACACTGCAGCAGGTCGGACAATGGAAGGGCGAAATGAAAACATCGGTGGAAGTCCTGTCGCAGTGCGGGGGTTCGGCGATCATGTGCGAGGATCTGTCGTCTGGGATTGGACTAACCCTGGCGGTGTCGAGTCGAAAGTCCTTGCAGTCTCAGATCCCGCATGAGCGAGTTGACATCGGCAGTCTCACGCACTGCGATCGTGATGCCTCCGAAGTGATTGACGGTCGACGAGGAGTGATCGTGTGGAGTGGTCTGCTCTCGGGATGAACCACTGAGCGGGAGAGCAGGCAGTGAGTATGCCGCTCGTCGCGAATCCAGACCCGTGTCCTGGCTGCTTTGGTGTAGGGATCGAGAGACAAACTCGCGTATGGGCAGGTGAGTGGTATCGCTGATAACCGACGAACGGGACGGAGCGACTGGTTCTGCCGAGGATTGTTGTCGTCGCGGGTCACGCGGGGCCACAAGACTTTGCACAGCCCCAGCTGGCGCGGAAGTCCGAGGTGCCGACAGCTCCATCATAGAAGCCACTCCCAGACTGGGCGGGGCGGCGAGACGCGGGGCTGAGGCAGCGGCTGGCGAGTTCGAGTTTCGCGGGGAGGATCCGGTAGAGGCCCCGCCAGATCGACCTCCACCCACTCCACTGGGCACTGAGATTGACCGCAGTTGTGCGGCGACAGCCTGAATCGCCGACATCAGTGTCTGCAGCGCGGACAATGCGGGCTGAACATTGAGCGAGATAGGCTGTTGACTCAAAGCTTGGGCTTGCTGGCTGATCCGAGTCAATTGTTGACTGACTTGTTGCAGCGGTTGCAGGGCTACCGATACGCTGGCCAATCTCGGACCAACCCCACTCGCGGAACCAGCGGCACTGTCGGTGGCAGACTGAAGGGACTCCACACGGGACAGAGCATCGTCCAGCGCCTGGCTCAGTCCACTGGAATCGCCCAAGATCTCGATCGTTAATGATTCAGTGGCAGGCATGGGGTGAGGAGCTTTCAGCTTTCAGCGATCAGCTGTCAGCCAGATAGGAGGAAGGAGAACCCAGAAACGTAGTACGGCCGGGGCCTGCTGCTGAATGCACTTAGCATTCCCACTCACACTCGAGAGACGGTCGGGCCAGTGCTGAAGGAACGCCCGGAGAAAGCGATGAGGTTGGTCTTTTCGCCTTCGGACATCGTTAAAGATTCGCGGTAGACTTTGGTGAACACGATCTTCTCGTTCGACAGGCCCGCCGGGTCCGTCACCGTGAATTCCAGGGTGAGCGTGTTCTGCTCGCCGGGTTGGGATGTGCTGTGCAGGCTGGCCCCGGGCTGGAACATGAGAGCCTCGTACAGCGTCAGCGGGTCGGCGGCGTTGTGGCTCTTGCCGATCAGTTGAGTCCACTTGGCTGAGAACGACAGTTCTGTGGCCTCATCGTCGCCGGGGCGAGTGTGGCCAGTGGCGATCGAGCCACGATCCTTGACCTCAATCGTCTTCAGCTTGTGAACCCAACTGAGGTCGCCCTCGTCGAACAGAACGATGAGGGTTTGCGGAGGCGTGGAGCCGTCCTGGATGACGAGTTCGCCGTCGCGGAGATTGCGGGTCACGGGGGTAGTGGGCATGCGAGTGCTTTCGGGGAGGGGAGGAGGAGAGAGGGGAGGAGGTCAGGTGGGGTCGGTAATCAGGGGCTGGAGGGTGCCGCGAACGGTGACACTCCATTGACGAAGTCCGGCGGATTTTTGGGTGGCGGGTCGGCTGAGGTCGCGCATCTCGGCTTCGTTTAGAGTGAGGAGACCGACAGCAACGGTGTCTTGCAGGATGGGCAATCGCAGGCGGGTAAGTTGCTGGCGGACGGTCTCGGCCTGGGTCTGGACTTGGCTGGGAGTCGTTGGCGGTCTCCCGAAGCAATTGACGGTGATCGACAGATCGGTCTGGTGTGGAGCCACTCGCCTGGCGACCGGCGTTCCCATGCGGTCGACCCAGAACTCCAGCCAGACGAGCGAGAGCGACGAGTCTGTTGCATCGCCGGACTTCAGCAGCGTGGTCCCGGTCGGGAGGGCGGGACGGCAGTACTGGATCAGTGAGTCCAGTAGATCGGTGGGAGTGAGCATGGGGAGAGGGGATTGGGGAGTGGGGGAGTGCGAGCGGTCAGTGAACACGGACCGTGGGATAGGCTTCCAGCCTGTC
>JANOKO010000444.1:0-7392 GCA_031419335.1 Planctomycetota bacterium | reverse complement strand
CGCGCGCGGTCTTTACCACCGGTGTCGTCGTGGCACAGGACGGCGACGCGATCCGCGTCACCGAAGTGATCGGCGGAAGCCCGGCGGAAACCGATGGGCAAGTCTTCGTGGGCGACCGCATCCTGACCGTCATGGCCGATGACAAAGGGGCCGGGTCATTGGCGGCCATCCAGTCGTTACTCTCCGGTGACACTGCGGGTGAAGTGACGCTCCACATTGCGGGGGCAGAGGGCGAACCGCCAGCACTCGTAATGCTCTCTCGCAAGGCGATGATTGTCTCCAGCGAGAAGGCGATCATCGAAAAAATCCCAGCCGATATCGGCGAGGCCCAGGGGCTGTTGTGGGCCTTTGACGCCCTCTATGTCGTCGTCAATAAGGGCGGCAAGGATGGCAACTACGAGGCGGGTCTGTACCGCGTCACGGACAAGGATGGTGACGACCAACTCGAACACGTGGAGATGCTCCGGCAACTCGCGGGCGGGGCGGGCGAGCACGGGCCGCATGCCGTGTTGCTGACTCTCGATAAGCAAAGCCTGTATGTCGTCATCGGCAACCAGACGAAGATGACCGAGATTACCCACTCGCGCACGCCGCAGACGTGGGACGAAGACAAGCTCCTCCCCCGCATTTACGGGCGCGGGTTCATGAAGGGCGTCACCCCGCCCGGTGGGATCATCTACAAGGTCGACCGCGACGGTAAGAACTGGGAGGTCATCGCATCCGGATTCCGCAATCAGTTCGACGCAGCTGTCAGTCATGACGGGGAACTCTTCACCTATGACGCCGATATGGAGTGGGACATGAACTGCCCGTGGTATCGCCCGACGCGGATTTGCCACGTCGTCAGCGGGACCGACTGGGGCTGGCGAAACGGCAGTGCCAAGTGGCCGGTCTACTACCCGGAGACGCTGCCGCCGGTGGTCGACATCGGACCCGGTTCGCCGACCGGAGTCTGCTTTGGCTACGGCACGAAGTTCCCTGCCAAGTACCAGAACGCGATGTTCATCTGCGACTGGAGCTATGGCAAGATGTACGCGGTTCACATGGAGCCCACCGGGGCGACCTTCGCCGGAGTGGCTGAGGAGTTCGTCACTGGCATCCCGCTGCCGCTGACCGATGTGGTCACGCATCCGGACGGGGCGTTGTACTTCACGATCGGGGGCCGCCGCGTGCAGTCGGGTCTGTATCGCGTGACCTACGTCGGGAAGGAACCGACGCGAGAATCACAGTGGACCAGCGGGATGCCGGAACGCGACCTGCGGCACGAGTTAGAGGCCCTGCACCAGAAGGGGGACGCAGCCTCGATCGATACCGCGTGGCAACATCTCGACCATAAAGACAGGTTCGTACGTGCTGCGGCCCGCACGGTCCTTGAGCATCAGCCAGTGGAGTTGTGGCAGGACCGGGCTCTCGAAGAGGAGAACCCGCGCAAGGCCCTCGCCGCCCTGCTGGCCCTGAGCCGAATGTTCAAGCGATCGTTCGTCCCGACCGGTCCCGACATCGATACGCCACCGCCGGTTTACCCCGCACCTGAAGGGGCACAGCACCCGATGCAGATGCGGATTCTGGCCGAAATGGCCAAGTTCAAGTGGACGGAACTTTCGCTCGATGAGCAGATCGAACTGATCCGCTTGGTCCAGGTCACGCTCTACCGACTCGGACCGCCCGACGAGGAGACGCGGCTCGCCATGACCTTGGCAGCCGACTTGGTCTACCCGGCCAAGGACGCCAACCTCAACAGCTTGCTCACCGAACTGATGGTCTACCTGCAAGCTCCCAGTGCCGCTGCGAAGGGGACTGCTCTGTTGGTGAACGCCCCGACCCAGGAAGAGCAGATCGACCAGGCCCGCCACCTGCGATTCCTCAAAACCGGCTGGACCATCGAGACGCGCAAGAGCTACCTCGCATGGCTCAACGCCGCCCGGTCGTTCCACGGCGGGGCGAACTTCGCCGACTTCATTAAGGAACTGCGGACCGATGCTTTGGCGACTTTCTCGGAAGAGGAGAAGACCGCTCTGGCAGATCTCATCAACGCCCCGCTCTCGATGGATGGCCCCACTCAGCCGGTCATCGCTCGACCATTCGTGAAGGAGTGGAAGATGGACGAGGCAGCCACTCTCTTGGCGAAGGGCCTGAAAGGCCGCGACTTCGACCGCGGTCGGACGCTGTTCGGGGCCACGAACTGCTTCGCGTGCCACCGTTTCACCAACGAGGGCGGCTCCGTCGGTCCCGACCTGACCGGCCTCTCGGGGCGGTTCAGTGCCCGCGACATCCTCGAATCAGTCCTCGACCCGAGCAAGGTCATCAGCGACCAGTACGCCGCGATCCAGATCGTGACCACCGAGGGGAAAGTTGTGGTGGGCCGGATCGTGAACCTGAACGGGGACACCGTGATGGTCAACACGAACATGGCCGATCCGAATGCCATGGAAACGATCGACCGCAAGTCGATCGAAGAAATGGGCCCGTCCAAGACCTCCATGATGCCCACTGGCCTGCTCAATACGCTCAATGATGAGGAACTCCTCGATCTAATGGCGTACCTGCTCAGCCGGGGTGATCGCGGGAACGCGATGTTCACGAAATGAGTGTCAATCCTCCTTGTGGGCCGGGCACATTTGCCCGGCCTCGCAGCCTTCAGCAGTTCACGGACGGCGGGAGGATGATTCTCGGGGAGCAGGCCAGCAAACGCCGGGCCGGTCATTCATTTCAGTGGCCGCACGTAGATGTTCGCAAAATCGGCTGGGCCGACGGGGGCGAGCTGGAGTGTGGGTAGATGGTTCAGGGGCTGATCCTCGGCGATCGGTAAACCATTGATGGATAGGTTAAGTTTCTGTCCGATCACGGTTCCTTCAATGCGATTCCATCCTCCGAGGGAAAAGAGTTCCGCAGAAAAAACGGCATTACACACATTCAGATTGCTGAACTGTTTGCCGGGGCGAATGTCGAACAGGAACCCGTGGTTGCTGAGTTTCTCCGGGCTGGTCAATACCGCGTCCAACGGCGTCGCAGCCTTCCCGTCGTAGGTCAGCACCCAGTCATTCGCCTTCCAATGGGGCTGCCCTGCAGTCGTCGCGGTCCAACCCGAGAGGTCGAGCCCGGTGTAGACGCTGCGATACCCGCGATTGGCGACGGCGACGTGTTCCTCAGCCACCGGCGAATCGGGCAGTTCGCGGATTTTCAGATGGCGATAATGCACGACGCCCCCTTCAGATTCGAGGCAGATGTAGCCCTTGCGCGGACTGGCGTCGGTGCCTTGTGTGACGACCTTGCCATTGACAGCCAGGCTGATCGATCCGTCGCGGGACTCGATGCGGTAGTGATTCCATTCCGGCGAGGGCTTGGAGCGCTCCTCCGTCGGAAAGGCCCTCCCGCCGCCTCCGCGACCATTGAGGGGCGTCATCGTCGCTCCGTGAATCGGAAAGATGTCTCCGTGAGTGGTGTGACTCTGGCTCTGGCCATAGGCATTCTCCAACACCTGCACCTCGATACTGCGATGAAATGGCACTCCCTTCGAGGTGATGTCGTCCGCCCAAATAAAGATCCCGGCATTGCCGCCGGGGACCATGTGCCGCCATTCGACTTCCATGATGAAATTCTGGTACATGCGATCCGTACGGATTTCACCGACCGGCTTCCCGGTGCAGACCAGCATCTCGTCCTGGACGCTCCACGTCTGCGGCGGCGTATTGACCAGCACCCAGCCTACCAGATCCTTTTCATTGAAGAGCGGTCGGAACTCCTTGTCTTCGCCGCCGCATGTGATTCCCTCACACAGGCAAACCAAGCTCGAATACGCGACTACAAACCATGCAGATCGAACCATGAGGGGAAATCCCATGCAGAGGGAGAACGGACTGATCACCGATCAGCGAATGGCGCATGCAGGTTACCCTACGGACTGGAAGTTATCAAAACAGGAGTGCTGGCGGGAAGCACTCCGACGTGCGATCAGCTGCCGCCACTCCGGTTGGATGACAAAGTCACCCACCGAGTCCACGCTTCGGACGTATTGAAATCTCATCATCGCATCAGGCATCCCAGCGGCATAATCACTGGCCGCACATAAGCATAATTTGGAAAGTATCAGACTTGACAAGGCCGCGTGAGTCCCTAAAATGTAAACAACTCTGAACCAGCATTCTCTTCTGTCTGGACTTCTGGAGAGGTTGAACATGAGGCGTTTTTTTGTTGTGTACGCTGCCTTGTCTGTCATCATCAGTGGATCAACTGGTGGTGTCTCTGCTGACGGTTCCGTTCCGCAGTGCAACGCGAAATCGAGTAGCTGCCAGTATTCCTTAATCATTTTTATTCCCTACAGCGGATGGGGATTAGCGTGCTACGACGGTACTCAACCGAATTCACGGGGAGATGTGCCCCCCAACGCCAACGATCAAAATGTGCTGTTCCATGAAGGTCATTCCTGTGGCGATATCTGGGAGATGCATGTGGAGTTGGATGGTAGCTACCACCCGACAGGCGTTGCCCCGTTACTTCAAGGTGGTTGTGGTGGGCAGTCCATCCTGACAGGTTCCTCGCATCCCTGTACGAACACTCCGGGAGGTTGATACTACTCTTCCCATCTGCAAGCCGTGTTGACACACACTCCGCAATTTGAGTCATGGCAACCGATTGCGATGACAACGAATAGCTGGGTGCGTTCACTGCAACTCATCGTACTCTGAACTGTAGCGGTCAAGTCATCAATGGTTGTCAACACGACTTGGTCGTCGAAGTTCCCTGGGGGAACTAGCTTACGCCCTGGCCGCGAAATTCAATTCTCCGACGATTTGAACTGACACGATGACTGACATGGACTTCGATCACTGGGGGGCTATTTTGAAGAGTTGTCGAAAGCTGGCTGTCAGACTCATCTGGATCTTCGCCATCTGCTCTTCCATGCAACTCGCAGCTGCGGGAGACACATCCATGGAACAAGGTCGAGCGGCAGGGTTAGCGCTTCTCTGGTCTGGGCGTGATGCGTTTCAGGGGCTTAACAGTTACCGATGCCGATTCGCTGATCACGAAAGCAGTCAGTCCGACTGGACCGTAGCGTATTCTGGATCCAAGTATCGCATTGAACACCAGCAAGCAGGACAGGTGGTGAGTCTCCGAGTGTTTGACGGGGAAACATATGCGATCTTGGGAATGAAGGAGATGTACCTGCAACGCGGCACTCGCGCTCCCAGCAGAGTTCCGATGACACAATCCCCGTTCGATATGTGCTATCAGATTCGAGATGTCGGACTCGATCATTACCATAGTCAGGGTTTTCTCGAGAAACAGGCAGCCACAGTGGTCGGTTCTCAGACGGCCGAATTCAAAGGACATGCGTGTCTCGACCTCAAAAGTGTGTCTGCTCGTCAGTGGACATCACATCTGTGGATTTCCAAGGAGTTCTCTGGTTTTCCATTGGCGATGGAAGAGCATAATTCCAGTGGAGCACTGATCGCTCGCCAGGAGGTGTTGGACCACGAGGTGTTTGAGGTCGACGGGCAAAAACTCCTGTTTCCCATTCACATACACTTCCATCGCCCCGTTCCATTGTCTTTAATACCTGAAGCGTTCCGAAAGGCGGCTGAGGCATCTGCCGATCGAGATATCCTCATCGATCGCCAGTCGATTGAAATCAATCCTGAGATTCCACTATCTGAATTTCAAATCGATCCCGCGCAAGCCAAGTCGATCAAGAATACAGACACCGGGGAGGTCCTCTTTGAGAATGGAGATGTCCTCGCTTCAGACTTCAAGCTGATCCCAGCCCAGAAACAGCCTGACACTCCTGTCTCTCCCTCATCGTCGCCTCCATTACTACCCGTGGTGGCAGCCCGGTCCGGCAAGTCCTGGCTGATTCTCTTCAATGTGTTGTTGGTCCTGTTCGTGGCAGGATATCTGGGGTATCGGCAATGGCGAAGCTAATCAATTGTGGAATTGTTTTGGCGATTCTGGGGGCGCTGTACCTAGGGTTTGTGGAACTTGCCCCAGAGACCAATTCCACCACGACTCCCAGCTCACCTCCGGATCTCGTGGTCACTCCTGCTGAGTTGGTGTTCGATCGGGTTCCATTCCGGGGTATCGCAGAGCAGCCACTGCGATTCACAAATGTCGCGACATATCCGATCCGTCTGAATGCTGCAACTTGGCAATGCGGCTGCATGCAGATGAACTTCATGCCGGTTGAGCTGCAACCTGGGGAGTTCAAGGAATATACAGTCATTTTACTGGGAAACTCCACCCCGGCTGCGTTGAAAGGTGGTGAGTTAACCATCGAAACCAGTTCATCCACAAACGCAATCATCCGCATCCAGGTGCGGGCGACCGAAGTCTTTGGCATCAGTACCGTGCCGGAGACCGTCGATTTCGGTCGGCCCGCGTATGACACACTCCCCGTAATTATGCCGTTAAAGATCTTGGTTAACGGTATGAATGACACGGAAGCCGAATCCGTCCATATCCAATCGAGCCATCGTGCTGTGAAGTGTAGACCACTTCGTCGAAATGCGGACGGCGATTTTGTGGTCGACGTGGAATTATTGGGGAACACAGTCGTGGGCAACGTCTTCAGCACGTTGACCATCACGGGGACCGGGATTGATTCCATCAAACTTTCGGCGTTCGCTGCCATTGGGCATTCCCTCCGCGCTCACCCCCCCGCACTGCTGCTGCAACGATTGGACGTAGGAGAACTCGCAGTGCGTGACGACAGTGGGGCTCCCATCTCCATCGAGCGCGCGGTTGTTTCCTCCTCCCTGGAGAAACTGTTGCGATGCGTCGCGTCCACCCAGAAGCATTACCGTGTCGAATGGATTGAACCACTGAACACCTCAGGGCAGGTGGTTCGAGGGGATATCGAGCTGCACTCCAAAGACCACACCGGACGCATGATCACGCTTTCCGTTCCGGTCACCGCGTTTTGCGGCGGTGATTGATACTGGCGAAGCAGCGGAATAGCACGGGTTGCTGACTTGGGAGACCGGTGTCGTGGGGTGAACCAGGCGCTACGCGAAGTCTGGCAGGCTGTTGACGATGCGGACGGTCTCGACGCTGACGTGGGTGACCTGACCGATCAGGCGGACGATGTATTCGGGATCGTCGGCGCGGTTGGGGTCGGAGCGGATGCCGCTCCGTTTGTCTTCGGTCACCTGATACTGGTCGATCACCCACTCCAGGGCACTCCGGTTCCCGAGCCGGTATTCAAACACCTCGGGCGGAATCCCGGCCAGCGTGAGTGACGGATTGACGATGATGGCCGTCTTGTCCTTCGTCAGCTTCATCTTCTCGACCCGATACGACAGCGGCACGCCGGGCGTTTCGAGCCAGTTGAGTTCGTACTCCTCAGACTGCTCGTATTCGAGATGAAGCTTGGCGAGATCACGTCCAGCTTTGGCGAAC
>JANOKO010000443.1:0-3167 GCA_031419335.1 Planctomycetota bacterium | reverse complement strand
ACCCGAACCTGTCCGTGCCGAAGGTTTACGAGGATCTATGTACCACGGCGGTCCTGACGATGGAGTTCGTCGACGGGTGTCGACCGACCGATTTGGAGCAGGTGCGGGGGTACGGGTTGGACTCGTCACGAGTCGCAGCCGTGGGGGCGCGGATATTTCTGAAGCAGGTGTTCGACCTGGGGATCTTTCATGGCGATCCGCATCCGGGGAACATGCGGATCCTGCCCAACGGAACGATCGCGTTACTTGATTATGGGATGGTGGGGTTCCTGGATGATGACAAGCGGGAGTTGCTCGTCGACTTGATCGTGGCGGTGGCGAAAAGTGATGTGTCGCTGGCAGTGCGCGTCGTCCAAAATCTGGGTCAGCCCTCACGGCCGCTCGACTTGGCATTATTGCGAATCGACATCAAGGACTTTGTCGAGACTTATTATGGCGTGCCCCTGGAGCAGCTGCGCGTGGGGCGCATGGTCCAGGACTTTGTGCAGATTCTGTCCGTGCATGGGCTGAGGTGCCCCGGGGACTTGATGCTTCTGATTCGGGCGATGGTGACCTTGGAGGGGGTCGGTCGGGGACTGGACCCGAAGTTCAATATGGCCGGAGAACTGGCTCCGTTTGTGGAAGGGCTGGTCAAGCGACGGTACGACCCGCGACGTGTGGCACGCAAGGTGGCGGATGACCTGAAAATGCTGGCTGGAACGCTGCACGGGATGCCAGTGTCGCTGGCCCGGACATTAGAGAAGTTGAGCCGAGATGACCTCAAGATTCAATTGGAACACCGCTCGCTGGACCGGTTGATTTCAGAATTCGATCGTTCCAGCAACCGGATCGTGGTGGCACTGGTGGTGGCGTCGCTCGTGGTCTCTTCTTCACTCATTATTCGCGGCTCGGGTGCTTCGCCGTGGCTCACGGTTCCGGTGTTTTCGTTGTCCGGAATGCTGGGGATCTGGTTGATCTATGGCGTGCTGCGCAGCGGTCGGTTGTGAGGGGCGGCGAAGAGGACGGCCATCGAGTCACGGCGTGACCTGCTCCACGTACGGTTGTTTCTGTCGGTAGAGTTCCAGGCGGGTATGAACTTCGACGGCTTGATTGTCGGTTTTCAGACGCTCCAGCGCGTCTTCGGCGGTCTGAATGGCCTCATCGAAGCGATCCTGCTGAGCGTATGCAGCGGCGAGCGTATCCAGGTAGGAACCGTTTTCGCGATTGGTGGCATGGCAGGCCCGCTGTGCGAGCGCGATGGCACGCCCGGGGTTGCGAATTTTTTCATCCGGACAGGTGGCGAGAAGCCACGCCGCATCATTCGCGATTTCAGGGGAGAGCGGATCGTAGACCAGAGCCTTATCGAAGTCAGAGAGGGCCTGTTCGTATTTCCCGAGTTGCCGCAGTGCAAAGCCTCGATTGGCATGCGCGGCGGGATATTTGGCGAACAATTCGATCGACTTCGAATAGTCCTTGATGGCATCATCGTAGCGACCCTGGAGCCGAAGCAGGACACCGCGATTGTTGTAAGCCTCGGGAGATGTGGGTTCCAGTGTAATCGCCCGTTCGAGGTCAGCAGCGGCCTCCTGGAATTGTTTCATTTCCATCAAGACCGAGCTGCGCTCAACCAACGGCAAAGCCATGTCTGGCGCGAGTTCGATCCCTTTGGAATAATTGACCAGAGACTGTTGGATGAGACCTCTTCGCTGCAGGACGTTTCCCAAATTGATGTAAACCGCCCCCTCTTTCGTCCCGCGCCGGATGGCCTCCTCGAAGTCGCTCTGGGCCTCGTCCAATTGATCGAGCTGGAGAAACGCGATCCCCCGATGCAGAAAGACGGTCGCCGAGGGCTGCTTCTCGACCAGGGATGTGTAGTGTTTCACTGCGATTTCGAGCGGCACCACGTCGTCGGCAAAGACCCAACCGCCAAAACGTGGCACCATCAGCCACTTTTCATGGACCTTGGAAAAACGCAGGACTGCACCCGGCGGAATGACGCCAATGGGCTTGTCTGCGGCGTAAACCTGGGTATTCTGTGATAGGACAATGACTGTCCGGCTGGCGGAATATGTGTCAGGGTCGAGCGAAGTTGCGGGTGGTGCCGCCCCTCCATCAAGAACATTCAACACGCTGAACAGGATGAACGCCCACATGGAGGTCACTTTCGAAATTCGCTGAAGGAAGAGCTGTTGCCGCTTGCAAACCCTCACGATCTGCTTATCTTATCCAGACAGTGCAGATTCCGCAGTGGTCGTAAGCATCTGTTGTTGCCTGATCTATTCGACCGGAGTCCTGTTCCCCATTCACGAATGCGGTGTGTGGCCGCACATTTGGCAACCGTTCCTGAGGAGAACTGCTGATGAGACGATTTTTGATGGTGTTGCCCGCCTTGGCCTTGGCCATGTCGGCAACGTACGCACAAGCGGGAGGTTGTGGCTGGCACCGTGCCCGCTGCCGTCCTGCTCCGTGCGCCAATGCGTGTAGCCCATGCGGCGGCGGTTATGCAGCTGCTGGCGGATGCGGTGTGGTGGCGGCCCCCTGCGGGCCGACCTACCGGACCGAAGAGCGCACCGTAATGGTTTCGGAAATGGCCACGGAAACGCGGACCGTGACTGCAACCGAAATGAAGCAGGAACAACGAGAGCGGAAGTATACCGTGAATCGTCAGGTTCCGCGCACCGAAGAGAAGACCCGGACGGTCAACTACTCGGAAAACGAAGCTCGGACCCGTGAAGAAAACTACACGGTTTACGAGACTGCTTCGGAAGAAAAGACGGACACCTATACGGTGAACGTCCCGACTTCGGAAACGAAGACCGCCACCCGGACGGTCTATAAGACCGTCATGGAGCCTCGGGAAGAGACCTACACCGTCAATGTCCCGACTTCGGAAACGAAGACGGCGACCCGCACAGTGTATAAGACTGTCACCGACAATGTCGAACAAGCTTACACGGTGAATGTCCCAACTTCGGAAACGAAGACGGCCACTCGCACGGTGTACAACACGGTGACCGAAAACGTGGAGCAGGCTTACACGGTCATGGTCCCGACTTCGGAAACGAAGACGGCCAGCCGGACTGTGTACACCACCGTTTCCGAAAATGTCGAACAGCCCTACACGGTCATGGTTCCCTCCACGGAAACCCGGACTGCCATGAAGACTGTCTACGACACCGTTCAGGAAA
>JANOKO010000442.1:0-8442 GCA_031419335.1 Planctomycetota bacterium | reverse complement strand
CCGTTGAACTTCAAGGTGCAGCTCGGTTTCAGTAGCCGTGGGGACACTCGACAGGGGTCGCGAGATGTCTCGAAGTTCGTTGAGTGCTTGTTGAAACTCCAAGTGACTGTAGTAGGTGTCCCCGATGGATGAGAGGCAGTTTCCTAGATTCCAATGGGCCTCACAGCGCAGAAGGCGACTATCCACATCGTCGGGAAATGTCTGACAAACGGTCTCCGCGAGATCCCATTGTTTTCGCGACACCTCGTGTGCGTCGGTGTATCGATGTTGTTGCAGCAGAATTCGTGCGAGACCTCCTAGGTTTCGACCGCGCTCCAATGGCCACTGATGAACTGTGGGGGCGTTCTCAACCACTTGCTGCAAGAGAACATCAGCTTCTCGGGCGGAGTTTTCTGCGGCCTGCACATCGCCCAGGCTCTCATAGACTTGTGCGGCGGATCGAATGACAAGTGCCTTGCGTCCCACAATGTCTGGTGTGGTTTCTGCAATTGTCTGGAGCTGCTTAAAGATTTCGAGCGATTTGCCAACGTTCTGCAGAGTTGTTTCGGGATTCATTCCCATCACGTTGGCAATGATTGGAATGGTGCCAGCTGACAGTTGGCTTTGGTCCTCCAGCAAGGCGAGTGCCTCTGTCGCTCGTTGTTTCTCTTCATTGGTCCGCTTGACCTGCTCCCGAGTCATTGTTCGCTGAAAGGTAATCCACACACTGGCCCCGGCCACAACCACCACGAACAGAGCCACGATGCTCCCGAGATTTCGGCGGCGACTCCGACGTTGTCTCTGGACAGACTCGCGTGACTGATCCACAAATCGCGCCAGCGCGGGGTCCAGTGCGGCGGGCAGACGCAGTTGCAAATCGAGAGCTTCTGTCAGCGGGAGTCCCTCGTTCAGCAGATAATCATCCGCGCGTCCCCCCTCTTCCCACCGGACAGCAGCACCTTCGACACGATCCCGCGTGCGCAGCAAGCTCTCATTGTCCGCCACCCAGGTCTGGAGACGTGGCCAGTGCGTCAGCAGAGCATCATGGGCCAGTCGAGCTGTGGGGGTTCCATCGGGGAGCGAGTCGCTGACCATGAGCCGCGCGGCGACGAGCGCCTCGATCAACTGACGAGCGGGCGACCCCGCTACCAATCTCGATAGGGCAATTGGCAGCGCAGCCCGCCCCTTTTCGGCGGAAACGCTGACCGCCATCGGCATCACCTCGGCGAACGCTTCCACGACTTGGGGTGGCAATCGGCCAAACACTTCTTCCGCCCGACGTGCCAGTGCGCCTTCCAGCCCTCCTACGGCGCTGTAATCTGCCATCGACAGCACGTTCGAACCGCGTGCCTGGGCATGGCGGTATAACTCCTCCAAAGCAAATTCCATGAGCGGTAATGCCCCCGGTTGCTTCGCGGCGGATTCCTGGAGTAGTGCGTCGAGTCGTTCTCCATGAGGCATCTGCTCGAATTGCAAACCCGCTGCCCGCGCGGGGTGAACGATCATTTGTCTCAATTCATCCAATGTCGGCGGCAGCAAGTCATACTGGGCTCCGTTGGCCTTGAGGGACGACAGTTCGGGCAGTTCCAGACAGCGGTGGTAAAAGTCACTGCGCACTGCCGCAGTGACCCAGACGCTGCCCGAATGTGCCAGCGCAGACAGACACCGCACGAATTGGACCCGATGTTCATCGGTGAACCCGGGGATCGTGAACAGTTGCTCAAACTGGTCAACGACCAGCAGGAGCTTGGGCACCGGAATCCGCGTGAGCCGTTCCGACTCGCTGGCGTGTTGAGCGGCCTGGCGCAAAGCCGCTTGCACTGGTTGGTCGAGCAGTTGGGGGGCCTGGCTCATCATGCGCAGCAATGCGGTGCGGTCGTAACCGTGATCCAGCAACTCGGGCAGAGCCGTTGAATGCGTGAGAGCCGCTGCGAGGGACTCGCCAGGATTCGTCAACGAATCACCAGGGCGCACGATGGCCACTCGCCAGAGCCCGACATCCTCAACCACTCCCGGGGTCGTGACGGTGGGGATGACGCCCGCTCGGAGCAGTGACGATTTACCAGACCCACTGGCTCCCCACAGCAGCAGGAAAGCCGGACCTCGGGAGTTCTGCTGGACCAATCGCTCACGGACCGCAGAAACGGCGCGTGTCCGACCGAAGAAGATCGGTGCATGCACGGTCTCAAATGGCTCAAGACCGCGAAACGGTGATCCCTGGTGCCAGGCTGTGGGTACGAATTCGGCAGTGGGTGGCCCATCGGGAAGACGTTGTTCGAGCAGTCTACGAAGGTGCGTCTCAACACGGGACTCGAATTCAGCGGCGTCGGTGAAGGTGGTGAACCCGGCGGTAAATCCAGTCTCGGGTCCACCGAACCAGTGCTTGATAAAAGTATCTAAAGCCTGCTTCTGCTTCAGCAACTGTTGCAGCTTCGACTCGTCCGAGAGATCGGCCAGTGGTGGCGTGGTCTTCCGAAAGACCAGCAAGTCAGGCACGCCGTGTTGGCGATGAGCGCGCTGGGCATCTTCGAACTCGAACTCTGTGCCTGAATCGTAGGGCGATCCGTCCGGCTTGGAGAAATTGTCCGGCAGCCGTGTCCCCAACCGCGACCAGAGAATGCAGACCACGATGTCACAGGCCGATGCGAGCGGAAATTGTGATTGATAATCCGCTGTGGCGCGAACGGGCTCATGTTCCCAAAAGATCGGTTGCAACCGAAACCGGGTGAAGAACTCCCCCTGCAGCCGGTCGAGGACTCGGGCGACAATAAGTCGCTCCTCTCCCACATCTCCGGGAGACGACACGAAGATTTTGATGGCCCGGAGTTCGTGCATGTTCGCATTCCAACGTTTCAGTTTCCGGGATCAGGTATGGAGCATGGTCGGATGTCATGTCGATCTCTGGATCTCAACAACACCAGCAGGCCAATCCAGTCTCTCAGTCTCACACGGCACACAATGATTTCAACCAGATACAGAGGAGCAGTCAACTCTTTCATCTGGCGGAGAACAGGAGGCTCGAATGCAGCGTCTCTAGTCCATTGTGAAAGACGCGACATATCACGGACCGTGATCACTCCATTCAGCAGTCCGTGGCACGGGGTTCTAGCCCGTGATTCCTTGGTTTTTGAGCATGGGGTCAGCTGCCCCTGCCACGTGATCCAACAGGCTGCGAACATTCCGTCTGTGCAGAAAAGACCCAACATTAACAAAAGCAGATTTCTTTCCGCGAACTCGCGGCCCATCTCATTGCGGAATCGAAAACTGCGACAGTAAATCCCCGACCACCGGTGGATGCGGGGCGATCAGCAACTCACCCGCGGCGACACCGGTCAATCCACCCAGCAGCTTGGCTTGCGCTTCGACCATGCGGAACACCCGCTCCTTCCCCGGTGGGAATTGCGTCTGGTAGGCACGGATCGAGGCCAGCTTGGTCTCCAGCGTGTCGCCGATATCGATCACGAAACTCCCCGGTGTCTCATGCGTGGCGGAGGCCCAGCCCAGCGGATACCAGATCAGCTTCTGGATCGCATGCACTGGCAACCCGTCGAACTCCGCGTCCCACTTCGACAGCCGCGAGTAGAACACAGCTGCGTCGGTGATCTGCATGGCCTGCCAGTGGTCGGGCGAGGCCATCGGGGTCTTGCCATAGATACCGAGAACCACTTTCGGTCGGTACTTACGGAAGACCTTGGCCAGTGCGACGCGGGCCTCATAGCAATCGAACAATCGCCGGTTGGGGAGATCGAGCGTCACTCGCATCTGCACGCCGAGGATCTTCGCCGCCTCTTGCGCCTCGGCTAGACGCACCTCGGGACCGGGGCTACCGGGGGTCGGCTCACCATCGGTGAGGTCGACGATGCCGACACGGTGGCCCTGCTTCACGAGCTTGGCGAGCGTGCCGCCGACAGCGATCTCGACATCGTCGGGATGGGCCCCGACGGCGATCAGATCGAGCGGTTGGACTTCAGTGACCGCGTTCATGGGGTGTCTTTCTTCGTGGGATAGGCTTCCAGCCTGTCATGCCTTCCAGGCGTGTGCATCAGACAAGTTGGTGACTGAACTTCTGCCCCCTCTCCCCACTTGCGACGTGACTTTGGGAGGAGTTGTGGCTGTGGGGAGAGGGCCGGGGTGAGGGGTTCAGAGCGAGCGATGTGGCCCCCTCACCCCAACCCTCTCCCCCACAGTGGAGTCCACTCCGAAAGCCCAGTCGAATGTGGGGGAGAGGGGGCAGAATCTCCAGGCTGCCGACTTATTCGATGCACACACCCAGCCTGTCATGTCTTTCCGGCGAGACTGACAGGCTGGAAGCCTATCCCACGGGATGCAGGAACTGTTTGATGGTCTTGACCAGCCGGTTTGGGTGCGTCAGGTACGGGTAGTGCCCAGCGGAGTGCAGCGACTCCCACGGACAATCCGGCAAGCAGAGCGTGAACTCCTCACTCAGTTTCGCGAGCGCGAGTCCTTCCCCTTCACAGCGAATGACCATGACTGGTGATTTGATCTCGGGCACCACCTCACTCCAGTCGGCTTCGCTGGCGGCAATCAGGCGGTGCGAGACCTGGCCCACCGGAGTGGCCCCCAACTCATCGAGTAGGAACTGATACCGCGTCGGGTCGAACGGTGGGAAGTATCCGTGATGGTTTTGCTGCTGCACTCGCAACCACCCCGGCAGCGTCGACATCGGACGGGTGAACCGCTGCCCCAGGCGATACAAGAATCGCTCTCGTGCCAGAGTCGGCTGTCGCATCACTGGGCCTTGCAGCAGCACATGCCAGACTCGCTCCGCGTGGTGCTTGAGCAGTGTGAGCGCCACATGGCACCCGAACCCTGCGGAATACAGATCGAATTGCGCATGCCCCAGCGAATTGGCCAGTCGGCAGATCGCCTCGGCTGTTTGTTCGAGCAGGGCGCGGGGCTGGGCTGTCCAGGTGGGCGCTGCGACCATGACGCAGGTGTACTCTTCCCGGAGCAGATACGCCGTGAGTGCAAACAACCGCGCCGAACCGGTCGCTCCTCCCACGAAGAACAACGGTGGCCCGGCCCCGTAAACCGTGGCCAGCATCTCACCGTTTTCCAACTGGACCGAGATCCGCTGGCACTCCGACTCGACGGCTGTGACCACATCGACCCAGTTGAGGGGAGTCGGGCACGGCTCGGCGGATGGGGTGTCGCCAGGGGCAGGGACAGGTGGGTCGGGACTGATGGTGGACACTCGAAGACCTCGTGAGAGACCGCTTGCGGAAGTCGTTCCCGAGCAGTGAGCAGTGCCAGTCTGATTGGTCGCCGGGGTGATCGCAAGCAAGACGTTTCGTTGAAAGTCACCGGACTCTCCGAGTCCGGTGGTTCAGCCACCGCGAACAGGGCCAGACCCAACTCCAAAGAGAGCGTCTCCAGAAGTGGGATCGCGTTGCGAGCGACTTCTGAGATGGTCAGCGTCCACCACCGGATTCGGAGAATCCGGTGACTTTGGACACGCAGAGCGCATTCGTCCCCATGCGATCCAGTATTGAGTAGCCCGACGCGTCAGAGAGGAGCCGAGCGTAGCGAGCGTGCTGTCAAACCGCGCCAAGATCGGCCCGTAAGTGTCCCTCCCAACGGCTCACGCTCCCTCAGTTCGCCGAGGCCCTGTGGACAATTACTCCATCTGATCATCATTCCCGTCACATCCAGAAACGCCACGTCGTTGAGTGCTGTCTTCACAGAGTGGGTCGCGATCCGGCAGCATTGCCTGAGCTTCCCGAACTGGCGTTCAATCTGGTTCCGTAGCTGGTGCAGGAGCGTGTTATGCTCGCATGGCACCTTGCGGATTCTTTGGGGGAACACCGCTTCGGCTCCCGACTTCTCAATCGCGGCGATCATTTGTTCCGCCTCTAGGCCATCAAGCAACGCGGACATCCAAGTTACAGTTCCCACAACTCACACAGACCCGATTCACAATGGCGACGACAGCCCCAGTATCGCCGCGTGTGCGACACCGATGAGGTGGCTGCCTTCCGTGAACAACTGCGCACGGACGGTGTCAATACGCTCGACCGCCAATCTTCCCTCTGGATTGGCGGTCGATGGATCAAACGAATACGCTCCGTCTCGCGGTCCCCTCTGGCTGACCGCTGACTGTTAATCGCTGAAAGCTCACCCCCTCATGCCGCAACCGTTGTCATCGCCGTCCACTGCCATTCACTCGGAAACTCTGCGGAACGGGCTGACCGTGATCGTAGAAGAGATGTCCGATGTCCGCTCGGCGTCGTTTGCCCTCCTCGTCCCGGCAGGGAGTCTGTACGAGCCGCCAGGGGCCAACGGCACCGCTTCGGCGCTGGCCGATTGGATCACGCGAGGAGCCGGAAAGCGTCCGAATCGGGAGCTGTCGTCGGCCCTCGATCGGTTGGGAGTGCAGCGGGACGAGCAGGTCGGTTGGAACTTTCTGACGCTCTCGGGAGCCACCCTGGCGGAGAATCTGGCCCCGACGTTTGAGATCTACCGCGACATTTTGCTCGCCCCAAGTTTCGAGGAAGACCTGTTCGAGCCGGTCCTGTCCGGTGTCGAGCAGTCGCTGCTGGCCCAGGAAGACGACCTGCAGCGTAAGGCGTTTGTGGAACTCCGCAAACGCTGCTATGCCATGCCGTGGGGTCGCCCGACCGATGGGACAATGGAGGAGTTGGAGGCCATCACCTCTGACGGCGTTCGCGACCACTTCCGCCGCTGCGTCGTGCCGCAGGGGGCGATCCTCGGCGTAGCGGGCAATGTGAATGCTCAAGCCGTCATCGAGCAAATCAAGCAGTTGCTGTCCGACTGGAAGGGGATCTCGCCGACAATTCCGCAGGCCACGCCCGCCCCCGGCGGCAGCCTGCACATCCCGCACGAGTCAACGCAGACGCATTTTGCTCTGGCCTATCCGGCCGTCTCGGCCAGTGATCCGGATTACTACGCCGCCTGGGCTGCGACCAGTATTCTGGGCGGCGGCAGCAGTTCGCGTCTTTTCACGGAGGTGCGGGAGAATCGCGGTCTGTGCTACACGGTGTATGCGAGTCTGAACACCCTCAAGACCGAGGGGCGGGTCATCGTCTATGCGGGGGCAACGGCGGAGCGGGCACAAGCGACGTGGGATGTGACGCTCAAGGAACTTCGTAATCTGTCGACTTCCATCTCTGTCGACGAGTTGGAGCGCTGTAAGGTGCGGGCCAAGAGTTCACTCATCATGCAGCAGGAATCGACCGGCTCACGCGCCGCCGGACTGGCCCGCGATTGGTTCCACCTGGGCCGCGTGATGACTCTGGATGAGCTTCGACGCGAAGTCGAATCACTGACTGTTCCGCAGGTCGTGGAGTACGCACGCACTCATGGTCCTGATGAACTGACCTCGGTCACAATCGGGGCAGAACAGATACACATCTAAATCTTGCTGGCGATCGATCAGAGATTGAATCAGGCGGCGTGCCGGAGCAGCGTGTTTGGAGCCCCTCGGGTGATCGCCAGATCTCGGATTTGCTCCACGATCGTTTCCATCTGCATGGCTCTGGACCCCTTGACCAGCACGACGCAACCCGGCTCCAGCCAGCAATCGAGGAGGACTTCCGCAATCTCGCCATCCGCACAGTGGGCAAGGCAACCTCCCGGCATTCCCGCCTGTCGTGCAGCCCCCAGAACTTCCGGTGCAAACTGTCCGATCGAGATGAGTCCGTCGAGGCCCGAGGCGGCGGCCTGGCGGCCGAGGTCTGAGTGATAAGCCCGTGAGTCATTCCCCAATTCGAGCATGTCTCCGGTCACCAGAATGCGTCGAGTCGCTCCCTGCCAGTGCCGCAGTACCTCGCACGCGGCAGTCATTGAAGCCGGGCTGGCATTGTAGGTGTCGTCAATCACTGTCCACTCGCCCACTTGAACCGCTCGACATCGACCGGGTACGGGCAAAAACTCTCGCAGCCCAGCGGCGATTTCGTCTCTTGTCATTCCAAACTCGCGGCCCACCGCGATGGTCGCGAGCGCCGAGGTCAACAGATGCGTGCCGGGAGCGTGTATGGTGTACTCGTACCCTTCGACTTCAAATCGCATCTGTCCGTTTTCGGTTCGCACGGACCCCGCCCGTAGATCGCAGCAGTTTTCCAAGCCGACGAGAATCACATTGCAGCGTGCCAGAGAGGCCATGTCGCGGACGAATTCGTTGTCGCCGTTCAGGACAGCTAGTCCGTTCTCGGGCAAGTAGTCGAGCAGTTCGCCCTTCGTCCGTGCGATGCCCTCCAGGCTGCCGAAGGTGGTCAAATGGGCGGGTGCGATATTGGTGATCACTCCGATGTCTGGACGAGCGATTCGCGTCAGGTCAGCGATCTCTCCCACGCGGGAGGCTCCGAGTTCGATGGCCGCAAACTGGTCCTGGGGGTGGATGCCCAGTATGCTGAGTGGAACGCCAATCTCGTTATTAAAGTTGCCAGGACTTTCGGTGCCTGGCATCCAGGTCGACAAGGCGGA
>JANOKO010000441.1:0-3974 GCA_031419335.1 Planctomycetota bacterium | reverse complement strand
ACTCGATAGCCCAGGGCGGAGCAGAACGACGCCAGTCGTGCCGCGCAGCCCTGGGTCATCGAGCACAACAGAGCTGCCCCCAGCCCTGAAAGGGCGTGACCCCGAGCCGCCCCAATGGTGCCGCCCTGTCAGGGCTTCGATGAGAGGTGCGGCATCCTGACCCAGGGCGGCGTTCCCCGACTTTGTCGGATCACTTGCCGCTGGGCTGTCGAGTCCAGCCCCTTCGGGCCGCCGGCGGTGTGCCTTGGTGAAGCGGTTTGGGGTTGGGAATTCAATGTGTCAAGACCGGTTCTGTAACCACTCTAGTTGCCTGTACAAGCATCTGATCAATCACCATGGCATCATTCGTCTCGACGCCATGAACTGTGACCTTCCGGGGACTCCGCTTCATGTTCTATCGCATCGCCACCGACGGAACGGAAATTCGCATGCCACTGGAAGATGCGTATGGCGGACCGTCTCGCACCGGTTGTTGGATCATCGGAGGGGGGCCAGCTCTAGCGTCTCTTCCGACCGAGAGTATCGCCGCCTCGCCCCTCCCCAAATTCTCGATCAACCTCGCCGGGCATGGGTTGTTGCGTCCGACTTTCTGGACCGCTTATGACCCCACGGGACGCTTTCAGCGGTCGACCTACCTCGATCCCTCGATCACCAAGTTCGTCCCCCGGGGGAGGGCCATGGATGTGGTCCCCGGCACCACTGGCAAGGTCTGTGACAGCCCAAACACGCTCTTCTTCGACCGAGATCAAACCGTAGGGTTCCACGATTTCCTGGACCGACCGGCCATAGCCCAGGCTCCGCAATCCCCTCCCGTGCGTGCCGGGATCACCGATTGGCAGGACTCGCTGATCCAGGCGATTCACATCGCCTATGTCCTCGGTTTTCGCACGCTGTATCTCGCGGGGTGTGGCATGCACATCGCTCCCGGAATCGCTTGGATTGAGAAGGCCGCCACGCAGGGAGTCCACTACGCGCCACGCGAACTACTTCGAGATTTCCACCACCGCTGCCTCGAGCGGGGACTCTCTGTTAAGGAGATCGAAGACATCGGTTCCACTCATCAGTACCACTTCGACGAGTCCAAACCTCTGGCAGCGGCACTGCAGACCGACCTGCATTACTTTCGAGTCGCCCAATACCTGCGCCTCTCTCGCCGGGCCATGTCTCTCGCTGGAATGGAGTTGGTCTCAGTCACTTCCGATAGCCGCCTCAACGACTATTTCTCGTTTCAGTCAGCGGAGTCGGTCTTGAATCGTATCGCGTCTGAGGTCGGTGAGCCTGAGAATGAGCCAACGCGCGGGTTGTACACCGAGCAGCTCCGCCGAACCCCCGAGGGTCTGGGCCCGATGCGGGACTTCAAGCCCCATCACTGGAATAAGGAACCCCAGCTTCCCCGGCCCGCAGCTCCCACTGGCCCGACCAAGCACGAACGACTTCATCGAGCAGTCGCTGCGATCCCGGATGTCCCGGTGTCAATACGTGAAGAGGGGTGAGCAGGTTTTCTTGGGCTCCCGCTCAGAGAGACCATGCGCGAGAGAGAATCAGACTTACAACGGGCTTCCGAGTCCGTCGATCCACAACCCCTCAGAGATGACGGGCTCGGAAGTTCGACTTCCGCAAAGTCTCAGCTGGTTCGCGTGAAGTTTTGTCATGTTCGAGGAGCAGGTTCCGCATGTCGTCACCGTCATCCGAGACTCCACTCTCCACCACGCTCATCATACCCCAGTTCAACCAGCCCGAGTTGACTCTGCAAGCAATTCAATCGTTGCGCCGATGCGACTCTCAGCGTTGGCCGATCCTGGTCGTCGATAACGGCAGCACCCCGGAGTCACTGAGGCGATTGCATGAGCTTGACGATCCCGACATCGAAATCCTCGCACTCCCACGACAAGGACTGACCGCCGCCTGGAACACAGCGGCCAAACGTTGCCAGACCGAGACGCTCGTCTTCCTGAATAACGATACGCTTTCCACCGGACCGTGGGTTGCGGCACTGCTCGCACCTCTGGAACAGCACCAAGCCTGGCTTAGCGGGGTGGAATCTCGACGAGAGACGCACCTCAACCCCGCCATCGAGATTCTGTCGGGCTGGTGCTTTGCCGTTCGACAATCCACATTCCATGCAGCCGGTGGTTTCGACGAATCACTTCACCTCTACTTCTCCGATACGGATTTCCAGTTGAGAGTCAGGGACCATTTCGAGGCCTCGGCTGTCCCGCTCTACTCCGTTGTCCCCGGCCTTTTACTCCATCACTTGTCGCATCGCACCGCGCATCAGTTGTCGAATCGGCGGCCCCTGTGGCGTGCTGATCGTGATCGATTTCAGGCCCGCTGGAATCGGAGTCACTAGATGCACATGCTCCAGGTTTGCAACGTCGGACAGATTGTCGGAGGCACAGCGGCTTGCGCATGGAGCGTCACGCGAGCTCTTCCGCAGATGTCGCATACCGTGGCATTTCTCGCGCGCGTCGACGCGGTCACGTGCCAGGCCTTCGAGCCGAATCATGTGCTGAACTGGCCTCACTGCACCTCCGACCGTATCCGACAGGTGAACCCCGATCTGGTACTGCTGCATAACATCGCCGCAGATCACTCCAGCTTCTGGGACGGAGCGTATACGATGCAGTACGTGCATTCGGTGGGTCGCCGCCTGACAGCCGATTGCACCGTCTATTGCTCGCGCTGGCTGGCCGATCAATGCCGAGTCCAGGCCCCCTCTGTCCTGTGGCAGGGCGTCCCGCTCCCCTCTCGCCCGTCAACGCCCAGGCAGCCCCCAGAGGGCCGACTGCGCATCGGGCGAATCTGCACTCCCACAGCCCGCAAGTGGCCCGACTCACTCCCCGCCTTCTACTCCCAGTTGTCCATACAACATCCCGACATCGACTGGGAGTTCGTGGGCTGCCCGACGGACATGCAGACTCTCCTTCAATCCGCCTGTTCAGGTCGAGCCACATTCCATCCCGCACACTGGCAGGCCCGATCGCATTTCTGGAACTGGGACGCACTGCTGTATCATCATCCGACACTGACCGAGTCGTTCGGTCGCACCGTCGCCGAGGCCGCCCGTGCGGGATGCATCCCCATCGTCGACAATCGCGGCGGCTTTACTGAACAACTCGATGTCCTCGGGTGTCGAGGCTGTTGCACAGCATCCGAGTTCTCGGATGCCATCACCGAACTGGTCGATCAAGAGTACCGCCAACGCCTGGCTCAGAGTATTCGTCAGAAAGCGACTGAATACTTTTCCCACGCCAGCTTCAGTACGAGGTTACGATCCTGGATCGATGACGGGACTCAGTCCATCCGGAGATGAGTCATCCCCACAGCCTGGGCATCGAACTCTTTCTGGAACATGAGTCGATTTGTTTGGCACTGGTCGGACAATAGCGTGATCTGTCAGTTTACACGAAACCGCAAACAAGACCCGAGCCGAGACTCGGCGTGGTCGCAGAACTTCATGGCGATTCGCGCAGCCTCGAACAGACGCACCCTCCAGATCCCAAACGGGAAAGAAGCACAGCACCACTTCGTGATCCTCTCCGATCGCTCCGACAAACACGCCGAAGAGGCGCGGTCACGCACATTTGACACCGATTCCCAGTGCGCATAGAGTCTCCGGTGTGTACTAAGTCCGTTCTCGTAGCTCAATTGGATAGAGCGTCGGCCTCCGAAGCCGAAGGTTGGAGGTTCGAGCCCTCCCGGGAACACTCGCCGCAGTAATGACTTACGACGATTCGCGATGACTGTTCCTGATGAGTGTACCCACGGAATGTACCCACCAGCTTTTTGCTCAGGGGTCTTTGGGTACACTCCGGCGGAGCATCGCGTCCACTTTTTCGACCGCTTCGGACTGTGCATTCTGAAGCAAATGCGAGTACGTGTTTGCCGTGGTCGCGAAGTCGCGATGGCCCAGCCGCTTCTGGATCACCTTCAGGTCGACACCCGCCGCCAGCATCAGACTCGCCTGAGTGTGA
>JANOKO010000440.1:0-3970 GCA_031419335.1 Planctomycetota bacterium | reverse complement strand
GGGGAAGTGGGCGTGGTGGAACTGTGAAGTGTGTCCGAAACGGGGTGATGACTGAGGTAGTAATCCACACCGGCCTGCCGAGCCAGACTCCAGATTAAGCGGTCCGTTTTCCCCGCTTCAAATGGGGGCAGGTCCAACTGGCTGCAGAGGATGTCTGCGACCTCCCGGAGAGAGCAACGGGTAGAAAACCGGAGAAACTCGGAAACACACACACGACCGCTGTCAGTCGACGACGGGATCGAACTCATCAATGGCTCCAAGAGTCAGGATGCCACATGGTCCATCCTCAGTACGATCCAAGATTGGCAAACAGACAGCCCCCGCCGGAGCCAACCTACTACACTCCACGGGCTCTGTAAAGCGAGTCCACGTCGGGTGGGACAAGCGGCACGGTTCCGGTGGTGTCGCTGCGCTCGACCACCTGCTACGAGTTGAAATCCCTTCGTGTTACGAGGACTGTCTCATCGGTCCTAAGCTCCGCTTCACTTTGTGTGCCGAACCGACCAGAACCTCGGAAGTCATTTCGTGTAACCTGGTCCACCCAGCGAACCCGTCGCTATTGTTCGTGTCTACAACGAAACGAAGCAGTGCGCGCGGACATCGCGATCTCGCACAACTGGAATCCCCTGGGCTACACAGGAGTCGGTCATGCTGGTTCTGTCACGCAAAAAGGGTGAGTCGGTGGTCACGGGGCCGTCCCTCGATAACGTCGTCGTGGTGACGATCATCGACATTCGCGCCGACAAGGTCCGCATCGGTTTCGAGGCCCCTCGCGATTGGGTGTTGCACCGCCAGGAATTCTACAACCCGCCTCAGTTTGACCATCCGGAATCACCGGAGTAGCGCCGACGCTCTCATCAGGATCGAAACCATGCCCGCCATCCAAATCGTGGACTTCGATCCGGATCGAGTGGCACACCAGGTCTACGACGACGTGTTCCGTCGTGACTGGAGTGGCTGCGGGTTCGCGCTGATTCAGTTCAAAGGCGTGTCTTCTTCCACCGAGTTTCGGCAGCGGATGGTAAATCTTCAGGAGGCACTGGACCAGCAGTTGCAGGCCGCCCGAGGGATGAGGTTGCGGTTCCAGTCTCTGGCGAGGTTCGATCAGCAGACCACGACGAAGTTTCACCTGGACGGTGGTCCAGACGAATCGATCCTCATGCTCGGTTACGAACCCACAGTGGTGCAGAGTTCCGTGACCCTCGCCGATTACACGCGGGCGGCCCATGACTTGGGAATGACACCGCGTGAATTCATGGAGCAACACAACCCGATGTTCGGTCAGGGTGAGCAGCTGCTGTCCAGCTATCTCCGCCCTCTGACCAGCTTCGACGCCACCCGCTATCAGATCGTCCTCATCAACAACAGTTGCCTGCCGTGGACTCCACTGCCAGAACACTCGTTGGGAGTCCTCCACCAAGCCACGATCCTGACCCCCGACCCCAGCCAGTCGCGAATCATCAATTCGACAATGCTGGTGATTGCACCGCCTGATGCGCCGGAGCCGATCAGCCGTGAACAGTTAACGGACTTCGTGGAGTCGAATGCCGTGGCTCGTCGAAGTGACGCGAACTGATAAGATTCAAAACGGTGATTCTCTCCTTTTCATTCCACTCACGGCCGAGACAAGCATGATCATTTGGTCTGGACGTGGCTGGCTGGCTGGCGGTCGTGGCGACATTTGGTGTCTGCTTGGTGACCAACGACTTCGTCGACGCTCAATGGGGCAAGGACTACTACTCGAACCATCTCTGGATCGTGGGACTGGCGGTTCTCGTGGGAGGGCTGATCACCGCTGCGATCGGGTTCGCCCTCAAGCCGCTCACAGAACGAGAGTTGATCGACCCCAAAACGGATGAGCGTGTGGTGGTCCAGTCTGCGAGCGACACGTTCTTTTTCATTCCACTGCACTGGGCGGGCTGCGTGATTGCCGCCCTCGGGGTCTATGCCATATTGCACGATGTGTTCGACTGACGCCCCGCCAGACTTCCGAAGTCTTCTGAGACTTCGGAAGTCTGTTGCGTTGACGGTCCCTCTCCACCCCACCGGCTATTGGCTGATATCCCATCGGGATAATCGGCCTCGCGTTTCTCATTTGAACGAGAAATAGCGCGGCCCACTCCTCTGGTTCCACAGGATGGTGGTGCCATGGACGTGGCACGTCGGCTGGTAAATCGACTCCGAGATTTTCATCCGCAGCAACTCGGTGCCGCTGGGGACGTGCCAGAACTTCATCGTGCCGTCGGCAGCGGTCGACAGCAGGCATTTGTCGTTATCGAGGAACACGACTCCCGTGATGCCTCGGCCATGTGCGGCATGATCGAAAACCGCTTTCCCCGTCGCCACTTCGAAGACGCCGACATGCTTCTTGAATGGATCGCCGCGCAGACCCGATGCGATCAAACCGCCATCGCTGCTGAAGCAGAGTTGCATGGTATTTGTGTCATGCGAGATTTCACGAACTGTCTTTCCCGTTTTGATATCGCGAATCATCACGCTGGCATCGCCGCCAGTGGCGAAATGGCGTTGATCGTTGCTAAAACAAAACGACGCTCCGAACACGAGGCGTTCCCCGACGACGCCGATCTCCTGGTCACCAGCGACATCCCACAGCACCGGTCCCTCGCCCGTGTCCGCAAGCAGCTTGTCCCCGGTCTGGTTGAGGCCGACTTGCATGATCACTCCGGTGCCTTTGATGATGGTCTTGGTTTCTTTCCAGGTGATGGTGTCCCAGATCACGATTCCGCCTTCGCTGTCCCCGACCGCGAAAAACTTGCCATCGCCGCTAAAGCTCCCGTAGGCCAGCGGCTTCGCCCTCGATGTGAACAGCTTCACCGGTTTCGCATCGGGTTGCGAGATGTCCTGGACCACGAGGACTCCATGATTGCAAACAAACACGACCTTCGGTTCGCTGGGATGCATAACCGCCAGCCGGAACTGCTCCTCGGGCTTCGGGACGGCTGTCCCGAGCAAGGCTTCTTTCACGTTAGGCTCAGCCGCAAGTCGAGTGAGCAACCGGTGGGGGGTGCCTCGGAGAGGTTCCTTGATCGTGGCCAGTAATTTCGGCACATCCGCTTCGCTCCCACGCTCCATGTTGTCGTAGGCCACCGTGAGTACCATCGCGAGATCCGAGACATCCTCGTCGACGACCGGCTGAGCCCACAGGGGCGCAGCCAGGAGAGGAATCAAGGCCACGGTCCAGAATGCAGGTCGAAACATGGGGCACCTTGAAGGGGGATGACTACGCGGGGTGAGCCGATGAAAAACAGAGGCCGGAACCGGACAGTCCCGCCACGTCGGGGCGGCACTGTTGGACTCGTGAACAGCCGGGATACCACCGGTTAGGCGGCATGTTCATGTGTCTGTCTCCAAACCTCGACGACATAGTAAGGCCCAGGCTCGCAACCGCCAGCCTCAAACTCTTCGGCCAACTGAAACGCCACGCCTACGTCATCAACCAAGCAATGACGACTGACAGCCACATGCTCGGCCATTTGATTACAGAAAAGTGGTGAACACTCGAAGCTGCTGCCACAACTACGGCTGACGACATCAAGGCCGAGGCGTTCGAATGACGATGGCAGGGGCGTAACGTGAAGCGGCGGAATCTCAAATGGCTGCTGCTGGCCGTCAGCAAACTGCGCCGGAAACATCAGGTATGCGTAAAGGTCGAACTCGCTGCGTGTGGCCTCGGGCACAACACTCCAAGCCAACTCCGGCGTATCGTAAGCCCACATCTCGTTGTGTCGCCACTGGTCAATCCATCCGTCGGGGGCATCCGAGATACAGGTGGACACGCTGCAAACCTCCTCAACGCCTGCCACCTTGAGCCAATCTGGACGCTCCATGGTGCGCTTCGGAAAGTAGCCTATGAGTGTGAGAGTCACGATGCGCGGATGCCGCCTAGCTAGGGACAGGCAGAATCGCATTCCGCCTTACGGAAGCCAGAATTCCTTCCATCGCGGAAATG
>JANOKO010000439.1:0-1531 GCA_031419335.1 Planctomycetota bacterium | reverse complement strand
ACAACTTCCCGATGCTCAAGTGCCGAATGACTGCAATAACCGGTTCAGAACCTGAGTCACCCGTGCCCGGCTGACGCCGAGATAGCGTGCGAGTGCGGCACGGCTCTCGAACTTGCCAGAGTCGAGCAACGCCTGATAATGGCGGGCCAACTTCATCCCGTCTGGCCGTTCCTTCGAGGCTGGCTCTTGCTCCGGTTTCTCGTCAGAATGGCAGCACCAAGGGCGAAGGACGATCATCGGGGATCGCCGTAACCTCTTGAGGCATAAGGTTCCGCGTTCGATGAAACATGAATCGAGTTGAGACAGCCTCGGGGAGCCTTTTTTGATCGGTCGCGAACCCCGCGCCCGACGGGTGAACAGAAACGCCGAGAGGTCCCACCTCTCGGCTTTTTTGCGTAAATCCCCATACTCGCAAGGGACTTGCGTCAACCGCCCGCTCCTGACCGAGCCCCTCCCAGCGCTCTCCACTCACCCCCGGTTGGACACGCGGTCCCCGCTCTCAACTGAAAAACGCCACCCGGCGGGCAGAAACTCTCGAAAGCTCTCAGCGTGGTGAACAGGGCGGTTAACAGCCAACCCACGCCGGTGAACAGCACTTCTCTTCCGACCCGGAGTTCAGGTTGGTCGCCACACCCGGTAGACTGCCCCTGGAGACCTCGTGATGAACGACGTGGAAGACGCCTACCGGGCTGCTGTGGATGCGATGACGCCCGCTCAAAAGATCGAGCGGATGCTCCAGCTGAACCAATGGGCCCACTGGAACGTCGAGCGCTGTGTGATCGCTGAACTCGGTCCACTCCCCGCCGAAGAACTGAAGTGGCAAGTGGCGCTGCGGTACTATGGCCAGAACCCCGAATGCCGCCAGCTGATCGAGGAGCAACTCACCCGTGTTCAATCTCGTTGAGTTCCGCGATTGCCTGGAACGCGCGGTGTCGTTGCTGCGCTCTTGCGAGATTCGCTTTCTGATCACAGGCGGAGCCGCAGCCATTGCCTACGGAGATCCTCGTACGACCCAGGACATCGATCTGGTGATTGAGGCGACCGCGATTCAAGAGCGGCTGGAACAGTTCCTTGCACAGCTGCGGCAAGAGAAATTCCTGTACAACGAGCAGACCGTCCGCACAGCTGTCGCCTCAAGACGACAGTTCCAACTTCTGGATACGGGATCGTCCCTGAAACTCGACATCTATCCGCGCGAACTGGTCTCTGGTGCCCTGGATCGTGCAGTCCAGGTCGAGATCATGCCGGGACTCACGCTCCCCGTGGCCAGCAGGCCCGATCTGGTGCTCTCCAAACTGATCTGGATCAGCAAAGGAAGCCACAAGAGCCGCCGCGACCTGAGACAGATCATGCTGCGGGTCGGTGCAGATGAGGCCGCACAGATCCACAAGCTCGCCAATCAAATGAACCTCGGCGCACTGCTCGACGAGGTTCTGTCCGAGTCGGATGAAATCGACGCATGATGTCAAGATGGCCAACCGGCGGGCGAAAAGCTCTCGCATGCTGCTGGCGTGCCTGAACGTCTCTGCGT
>JANOKO010000438.1:0-3481 GCA_031419335.1 Planctomycetota bacterium | reverse complement strand
CAGGATGTCGTGATTACGCATCTGGTCGAACATACCTACTACGCTCAAATCCGCATCCGCAAAGATGACGATGTCATCGAACTCGACAGCCGCCCCAGCGACGCCATCGCCCTCGCCGTCCATTACGATCCCCCGCTGCCGATCTTTGTGGATGACGAAGTGCTGGATCAGGTGACGTAACCAGCAACCCGACGCGTTAGCGAGGGCATACGTCTTACGGGCAGTTCGACGCTCCGTCTTGACACATTCCCAGCCACCAAAGTCTGCTACCTCCTCGCCCCAAAGGGGCCGGACTCGACAGCCCAGGGCGAAGCAGAACGACGCCAGTCGTGCCGCGCAGCCCTGGGGCTGCGAGTACATCAGTCCTGCCCCCAGCCCTGAAAGAGCGTCACCCGATCCGCCGAAATTGTGTCGCCCTTTCAGGGCTTGGTGCGGAACTCGAGCCTTGAGACCCAGGGCGGCGTTCCCCGACATGCGTCGGGTCACTTGCCCTTGGCTATCGAGTCCGGCCCCTTCAGGGAGTCGGAGGTGTGCTTTGGGGCGGCGGCTTGGGGCTGGGAAATCCATGTGGAGAGACCGTCTCTGAAACCGCTCGAATGGCGGGTGGTTCATCATCGGCGATACCCTATAGAATCCCTGTTGACAACACGATCGAGTCTGCCAGAATTGACACAGGTCCAGAATGACTCGAACGTTCGGGAGACGCCTTCCGACGAGCCTACTGGCGATAGGCAGAATTCGCATCCTGGAAAGACAGAATCCAATTCTGTCTAACCCTAGTTCTGCTGCTGACCTCAACATGCACGCACTAACCCCGAGTCAATTCGAAGCTATTGCATCAGCGTTGGCTGGGATTCGGGCGGCGTACAACGCGTTCAAAGTCGAGCCTTGCCATTTCACTGGGATTCCCGACGACCTCTCTTCACTGGACTACATCCCGTACGAATTGCCTATCGCTGCGGAATACGCTGCTGGCTCCTTGGCATTTTCGCTTGCGTGGGGCAACGTGTTGGCCACTTCATTTGGATTCAAATGGGTCTCAGGCAATGACTGTGCAGCGCCGAAGGAATTTGCGCTGCGGCATGAGAAACCATCCGTCTTGATTTTTCCGTACTTCCGACTTTTGGAGATCACACACTCGTCTGTACGTCAAGAATGTCCTGCAGAAACCCTGTGGTTTGATACAATTCGCTACTTCGATCGCTGTTCGCATGTCCCTGATGGCTGGCATCCAGTTTTCGATGCCGTTAGCTGCTCCGGTAATCTGAAATGCCCGACGTCAACAACCCAGGCTTGCCATCGGTTGGTGGAAGAAGTGCCGGAGTTTTATGAGAAAATGAGCACATATCCATATGCCTTTGCTCGCAACAGGCAGTGGCGTGAGCTGACAGACTACGCTGATCAAATAGCTACCAACTACCAGCTCACCAATCGCTAAACGCAGCAGAACAAAACGCTGAACCCGAGTTGCCGACCACGGGTTTTTGAAATGGAAGCTCGCTCGCGGCAACCGGGTTAGCGTCGTCGTTCGGCGGCAATGCCCGTTGTGAGAAAGCTAATCGTATGAAGGTGTATCCTGACGACTGGCGGATCCGACTCTCCGGCGCGGCGGGGGGAATGGCGGGTGGTGCCATCGGCCTATTCGTGGTCAAGCCCCTGATCGAACTCCCGGTTTGGCTGGGACCGTTCGCGTTCGTCGCCCTGATCGGCGTCGGGGTCATTCTCGGGAATATCGTCGGCGGGCGTCTGTTCCGGCCGTCGTCCGGCGGACCGCCGGACCATCCGCCCCGCGACTGATCTGTCGCGGCAGCCGACGCGGCGTATCAGCAAGGCGTCTTTGGGCGTCAGTGACCTTCTCGATGAAGGTGCGACCTCGCTGTCGCCGCTTCGCGGCTGGTGATCAGGCGGGAGCTTGGTCCGTGGGCTGCGCCCACGGCTATCTGCTGCCACAGCTTCGCGGTTGAAGACAAGCCTCACAATCTGAGACGAGTGGTGCGACCAGATTACACCGACAAACGAGACGCATACCCCCTCGACTTTCGTCGACCCCCGCTCACCTGACTTCATGCGTTCCTGCCGATATCATGCTCGCTCACTGATCTCACTCCCCTTGTACTGAGGATTCCCCATGCTGCGTTTCTTGAGGCTGCGTTTCTCATGGCTGGCGTGCTTGCTGCTCTGTCCCGCAGCTGTGATGGCTGCGGACAATACGGTCTCGGAGTGGGAGGGGAAGGTCGGCTGGACCTCGCTGTTTGATGGGAAGACCACGACCGGTTGGCGGAACTACAAGCAGGACAAGATCGGCGAGGGCTGGAAGGTCGTCGATGGGGCGTTGACTCGGGCGGACCAGGGGGCCGGGGACATCATCACGACTGACCAGTATGACAACTTCGAACTGCTCATCGACTACAAGATCTCCCCGGAAGGCAACTCCGGGATCATGTTCCGCGTCACCGAAGAGGGCGGGGCTCCCTGGCACAGCGGGCCGGAGATTCAAGTCCAAGACAACGTGAAGGGCCACGACCCGCAACTGGCGGGATGGCTCTACCAGCTCTATCAGCCGGGGGCGGACTTCTTCTCGAAGAAGATCCCGGACGCCACCCGTCCCGCAGGAGAGTGGAATCAACTTTACATCCGCATCTGCCAGCAGCAGAGCGAAATTCAGATGAATGGCTTCAGCTACTCGAAGTTCGAGATCGGTAGCAAGGACTGGAACGAGCGGGTGGCGAAGAGCAAGTTCTCCTCGATGCCGGGATTCGGAAAGGCTCCGAAAGGACACATCTGCCTGCAAGATCACGGCAACTTGGTCTCGTACCGGAACATTAAGATTCGCAAGCTCCCCGCCGATGGGAAGGTTCCCGATCCGGTCACCGGAGCTTTGCCCGTCACCGTCGAGAAGGCGTTCCCCGCCCTCGAATGGGCTGGTTGGAAGTCCGAGACCGACGACGGCAAGAACATCCCGTTCCGCCCGATCGTCCTGACGCATGCCAACGATGGCTCGAACCGCGTGTTCGTGGCCAGCCAGCATGGCGTCGTCTATGAGTTCGCCAACGACCAGACCGCGAAGACCTCGAAGGTGCTGCTCGATATCCAGGACCGCTGCTTCTACTCCGACAAGCAAAACGAGGAAGGCTTTCTCGGGATGGCCTTCCATCCCAAATACAAGGAGAACGGCAAGCTCTACGTCTACTACACCGCCAAGCGGCAACCGCTGCTGTCGGTCGTCTCCGAATTCACCATCACGAATGACGGTGCCAAGGAGCGGGAGCTGATGACCATCCCCCAGCCGTACTGGAACCACAACGGCGGGACGCTTTGCTTCGGCAAGGACAACATGCTCTACATTGCCTTGGGCGATGGAGGAGCTGGCAACGACCCGCATGGGAACGGTCAGAGTATGAGCACGTGGCTCGGCAAGATTCTGCGAATCGATGTCGATCATCACGACATGGGGAAAGCCTATGCCGTGCCGAAGGACAAC
>JANOKO010000437.1:0-1689 GCA_031419335.1 Planctomycetota bacterium | reverse complement strand
GTCGCCCATCACGCTCCCGACTTCATGAAGGTCGCTGATCCGTGGTTCCGAGGGGTGGAATTGCTCCAGCATCCGGATGGGAGCGTGTACATCGCCGACTGGACCGATGTCGGTGAGTGCCACGAGAACGATGGGGTGCATCGCACCTCGGGACGGATATATCGGGTGGCGAGTCAGACAGTGACTCAAGATGTTTCTCCTGACATTGAGGCGCTGGATGACATCGACATGGTGATCTTGGCATCCGATGACAAGGGGAGCAGTCGCATCGCGAGACGGGTTCTCTACGAGCGAAGAGCTAATGGGGTTCAATGTGACGACGATGTACGCGACCTCTTGAGCGGCTCGATTGAGCAGGCTAGTAATCTTTGGCGATTCGGAAATGTCATTGGCTCCAACAAACAAAACGAACGGTCCGTTCGTGAGGCCGAGTCACAGATGCTGCGTACTCTGTGGACGATGAACGCGATTGGTGGAACAAACGAAGATTACCTTATCAAGCAATTGAAGAACCCCAGTGAGCATGTCCGCACATGGGCTGTCAGGCTGCTCAGCGACGAGGCTGAGTTGTCTCCAGAGTTTGTGGAAGCGACCAAGAAACATGCGGTGTCAGAGCGAGGTGGATTGGCGCTGACCTACCTCTCCTCGGCACTGCTGAAAGTTCGTAACACTTCCGACCGCTTCTCTCTCGCCACCGCGATCAGCTCCCACGCCGAGTTCGCCTCCGATCCGGTCCTCCCTCTCATGGTGTGGTATGGCATAGAGCCCGTGGTCGTGAATGATCCGGCTGCGGCGATCAATCTGGCCGCAGTGACCAAGTTCCCCAAGCTGCGGCAGTTCATTGCTCGGCGGCTGGTCAGTTCGCCAGCCGTGCGGGGTGCGAGTCTCGACCAGTTGGCGATGATGCTCTCGACCGGAGACAGTGCGGCACGACTCGACCTGCTGACCGGAATCGCCAAGGGCCTCGAAGGAGTCCGCAAAGTCCCTGCGCCGGAGCTGTGGGAGTTGACCGCGAAGGCCCTGGCCACTGACCCCAACGCAGATGTCCAGCGGATCGCCAAGGAACTCTCCGTCGTCTTCGGCGATGGTCACGCGATGGAAGAGATCAAAGCCCTCGCCGCCAATGATGGGGCCTCGGTCGAGGCTCGGCAGCAGGCGATTCATACGTTGGTCGAGGCCCGCGAAGAGTCGGTGGCCCCACTACTCCAGAACCTATTGACCCACCGTGAGCTTGGCATCGCTGCCGTGCGGGGGCTCGCAGCGGTGCATCATCCGGAGACGGGGAAGATCCTCGTTGAGCGGTTCAACACCTTCGCCCCGCCGACGAAGTTCGAAGTGGCGAACACGCTCGCCTCGCGGGTTGAGTTTGCCACGCTGATGCTGCAAGGGGTGGCCGACAACAAGGTCGACCGCAAGTTCATCTCGCCGTTCCTGCTGCGGCAGATGCAGACCCTCGGCAATGAGGCCCTCTCCGCGAAGGTCAACGAACTCTGGCCCGAACTGAAGCAACTCGCAGCCGACAAACAGAAGAAGGTCGCCACCTGGAAAGAGAAGCTCACTCCCGATGTCCTCGCAGCTGCGAATGCCAGTCGGGGCCGCGTGTTGTTCGAGCAGTCATGTGCCAAGTGCCACCGGCTGTTCGGTAGCCCGATGGGGATCGGTCCCGACCTGACCGGGGCGCAGCGGTCG
>JANOKO010000436.1:0-1092 GCA_031419335.1 Planctomycetota bacterium | reverse complement strand
GGTCTCTCGCCCGGTATACGACGGGGGCCTGGGCTTCAGTATGAAGTGGGATATGGGGTGGATGAATGACTCTCTGAAGTATTTTCAGCGCGACTCGATTCATCGCACGCATCACCACCACGACCTGACGTTTCGGTCGATGTACGCCTTCACTGAGAACTTTGTCCTGCCGCTGTCGCACGACGAGGTGGTGCATGGCAAGTCGTCGCTGATCTCCAAAATGCCGGGTGATCCCTGGCAGAAGTTTGCCAACCTCCGGCTGCTGCTGGGCATGCAGTTCACGACCCCCGGCAAGCCACTCTTGTTTATGGGGGGCGAGATCGCGCAGTGGCTCGAATGGAACCACGACTCCCAGCTCGACTGGGCCCTGCTGCAACAGGACCGCCACTCCGGCATCCAGAAGTTCGTCCGCGACCTGAACAGCGTCCGCCGCGAACAGCCTGCCATCCACGAACTCGACCACGAGCCGCACGGGTTCGCCTGGATCAACGCCGATGACACACAGAACTGCGTCTTCAGTTGGTTGCGACGAGGCAAGTCCGCCGAAGAACAAGTCATCGTCATCATGAACATGACCCCCGTGCCGCGAAAGGGCTACCGCATCGGTGTCCCCATCGCCGGTCACTGGGGCGAGATTCTCAACAGCGACGCCCGCTGGTACGGTGGCACCGATGTCGGCAATGCTGGCGGAATTGACACCGAGGCCATCTCCTCCCACGGCCAAGCTCAAAGTGTCTCGCTGACACTGCCGCCGTTGGGGATGCTGGTCTTGAAGGCCGGAATGAAGGTTGCCAATCGAGCGACCGGATCATGATGAGTCTGTCGCCGACCATGCAGATGTGGCGGACCCAGAGATTGTCAGCCGATACGGATTCTTGGGGGAACACCTGCCAGGGAGACCGTCGAGGGGTGTGGTGTAACAGGGTGGTGAAGGCCACTGGGGTTTATACGGGCTGATCGCACAGCTGCCTTCATAAGGATGATCCCAACCCAGTCGCTCACGAGGTGCCCACGCCCTGTCTGCGGTTTTCCTTGCGGGAACTTAAGGAACCTCATCGGGAAGCGAACCGGGTGATGCTGGTCAAGACTTTC
>JANOKO010000435.1:0-2205 GCA_031419335.1 Planctomycetota bacterium | reverse complement strand
GCGGTGCAGTCATCGCTCGGGTACGACCTGCGGAAGGCCGACTTCTGGGAGCGAAGTATCGCTGTCATCGCGAAACGGGTCGAGCGGTTCGTGACGCTGGCGGATCAAGTCCTCAAGGCGTGATGCATGGCTAACCCCGGTGACTTCCTGTGCTGGCTGCTGGAGCTTCTCGGACTCTCGACCGAAGGTGCCGGCGAACGAGCACGGGCGATTGCGCTGCTGGTGTTTCTCATCATATTTGGCTTGATTGCAGCCATCTTCACCGTCGGACTCGCCAGGCAACTCTGGGGCGGCGTGGCCGGATTATGTACAGTGCTGCTGGTAGTCGTTTCAATCAAAGGCACACGATGAACAAGATCGATTGGTCACAAGTCTACGTTGCAAGTTCTCAACGAGATCTGTTGACAGCTGAGGACGTGAAGTTTCTACGGTCTCAATGTGGAAAGCTCCCTGAGGGCTACGAGGCGTTCGTGACGACTTTCGGTGCGGGAGATCTCTGTGAAATCCAAGTGTTGAATCGAAAGCAGATTGACTGCGGGATCACGTATCTTCGAGACAAACTGACAGAGTGGTTTTTATCCGCGCAAGACGAAGATGTCCCACCTATTATCCCGGAACAGTTTGCTCTTGATGCAGTCCCTTTGGCAGCGACAGTTTGGGGAGACGACTATTTCTGCTCGCCATCAGAACCAGGTGTGTTATGGCGCATCCCTACAACGTGGGATTGGTACCATAGCCCGGCCCGGCTCCCGCTTGGATTTACGAATCCATTCGTGCGCCAAGTCCCGGGGGAGGAGCCAGATTGTATCGCTCCCCGTCATTTGCTGTTTGAGCCAAGCGTTGGACGGACATTTCGAGTGGTTCAGTTGGTACCCGGTGAGAAGACGCCGGTCGGGGTTGAGGACCTCCGAACTCTGATCCAGACACTGATCGCGGCAGATCTCGATGCCTCTGGCGAACACTCCCTTGTCTTATATGTTCAGCGCTGGGGAGCCAGATTCGGGGCAGGGCCTCGGCAGCACAAATCGGGGTATATCTTTTCGTGCTTCATGGAGAATGAGTACCTTCCCGAGTTCGATCGACTGGTGCAGGACGTTTGCAATCACGGGTATCTGATTACTGGGCAGTGACCCGCCAGTTCAGTCTTTCGCAGCGGCACGGACTCGGTCTTCCCGTACCGAGTCGCTTGGGACCGAGAGCTAGGTTCTTGATCGCGACGCGATGGTAGTTGACCGAGGACGCGGTGCGGTCATCACTGGGGTACGACCTGCGGAAGCCGGACTTCTGGGAACGGAGCATTGCGGTGATCGCGAAACGCGTCGAGCGGTTCGTGCATCTGGCCGACGGGGTGTTGGCGAGACCTGTATAAGCATCGCCCCCGTGGGTCATACAGGCATCGACTTGCACGGTTCCATAGAGGCTCGATCGGAACCGTTTTGGCAGATGGGGCAGGTTCGGCAGCACACATCCCACCACTGCCTTCACAGGCGACGCAATCAGGAACAGGCAGAGGAGAAGAGTCACTCGTCTCATGACGAACCATGATGGGAGTCCGGATCAGGGAGTACAACCCTGCGTCTCGCCGGCACGCCCCAGCGGCCTCCCGCTCAGTCCGTGTCGGGTGGAACCGCTTGTTGGGCGATGCCTGCTTTGTCTGTGATTGAACCGTTATCTCACGGCAATGGCAATCGTTCGACGACATTGATCCAGTCGGTCGGATCAGAGGCTTTCGCAATCAGTTCCAGATCGCGAACATATTGACCGATCGTACCACCCAGTTGATGACCAAAGAGCAAACCAGAAAACGGTTGGCCGTCGCGTTGCCAGCTTTCCGCCAACGCTTTGAAACGAATGTCTTGGGTAAACAGCAGGCGTCCGAGTTCGTGGCAGCGTGCCAGCAGGTCCGCATCTTCGATTTCGGTGGAGTCATCTTCAGCGGATGTCAACACGTCGACGCCGCGCCTGCGAAGTTGCTCCGTGATCGCCCACGGGACATGCACGTCCATGTAGAGAGCGACGCTCATCTAAACCAGCCCTTTGGCAATCAATCGCTGCAAAAACGGCGAGCGAGGTGTCTGGCGATGTTCTTGATCTGCGGCGGCCCACTCCGCACGGATTTCGGCGTCGATCTCGGCTTGATGGTCAAAATAATAGGCCATCGCGGCATGGATTTCGGCGGCGTGCAGATGGCGATGCTGACGAATG
>JANOKO010000434.1:0-4753 GCA_031419335.1 Planctomycetota bacterium | reverse complement strand
CACACCGATCTTGCGGATGTCGCTCCACGCTTCGCTGGTATCCCAGTGGAAATGGTCAGCGGTTTGCGGGACCAGTTCATACAAGTTCTGCCGCAGGTCTTCGCCGAACATCCGCTGCCAGTGAATCCCTGGCACGGCATGCCACAGGTGACCAATCACGGTGTTGATCACGAACATCTCACCGTGCTCATCCCAGTCCATGCCCCACGGGTTCGTGGTCCCGTGGGCATAGGCTTCGACGACCTTGCGCGTCGGGTGATACCGCCAGATGCCGACGTTCATCGAGACCCGTTCGGCGGGAGCTGCACTCGGATGGCCGAGCCGCGAGGTCGCCAGAATCCCATGCCGCCCATAGAGCCAGCCGTCTGGCCCCCAGCGGAGCCCGTTGGCAAAGTTGTGCCGCAGCGAGTCGTACTCGAAACCATCCAGGACCACTTCCGGCGGGCCATCGGGCACATCATCGCGGTTGCGATCTGGAATAAAGATCAGCCGAGGCAGGTCGAGTACCCACACGCCGCCGAATCCAGTCTCGACGCTGGTGATGCACTTCCCCTGGTCCCAGAAGACTTTTCGTTTGTCCGACTTGCCATCGTGGTCGGTGTCTTCGAGGATCACGATCCGGTCGTTCAGCGAGCGGTCCGCGTTGATCGACGCCTCGGCATACGTATAGTTCTCCGCCACCCACAACCGACCCCGCGTATCGAACGAGATCCCGATCGGCTGCTGCACATCGGGCTCAGCTGCGAAGATACTGACGGAGAAGCCGGGGGGCAGGGTCATCCCCTTGACGGCGTCCTCGGGCGAGGTGAACGGGAGCGTGGATGGCTCGGAGTTGTACGGAGCCTTGGCCACCGCGACCGGGGCCACCGCCGGTTCATCCCCCTGCACCAGCGCCCAGCCCATCAGACCCAGGGCCAGTAAACTTCCACAGACGGGCAGTCGATTCTTCACGGTATTCATCTCTGAGAGCCACTCGGGAGCATGCACGAGACCGCATCGTATTGATTTCATCAGCGGGCGTGAATCTACCGAGCCGCTCGCCCCACTGATGGCCCGTATCTGGAATTTGGGAGGAGTGGCCATCTGTCGTAGCACGGAGCGCCAGAGTGACAACTCAATCCTCGCGAGTCTCTCTGAGAAACTTCGCCGCGTCCTCCGGAGGAACCGGGTTGATATAGAATCCACTCCCCCATTCGAAGCCCGCGACACCCGAAAGCCGAGGGAAGATTTCGAGATGCCATCGGTAATGTGGCAGCTCGGGCGTGTTGAACGGAGCCGAGTGAATGATGTAGTTGTAAGACGGATCTTCGAGCCCGATCTCCAATTTCAAGAGCGTCCGTTTCAGGACATCGCCCAGTTCATCGATTTCGTGCCGGGAGGCTTTTTCGAAATGGCTGCGCTGGGCTTTGGGGAGGATGCAGATCTCAAACGGAAACCGGCTGGCGAATGGGCAGAAGACCAGAAATTGCGAGGTTTCCAGCACCAGCCGCTGGCCGCTGGTGCGCTCTTGCAGGATCATGTCGTTGAAGATGGATCGACCGCGATATTTGAAATACGCCTCGGCTCCATCCAGTTCTTCCTGAATCGTGATTGGCACAATCGGGGTAACGATCAGTTGAGAATGGGCATGCGCGAGAGTGGCCCCCGCGCGGGCTCCCTTATTTTTGAAGATCAGCGCGTGGATCAACCGGGTATCGCGTTTCAGGTCGTTGAGTCGAGACTGGTACGCCAGCAGCACATCACGCACGGCCTCGGCGGGCAAGCGAGACAGGTTGGTCTCGGAATGAGGGCACTCAATGATGACCTCATGCGCACCGACCCCGTGCATCACGTCATACATTCCTTCGCCATGGCACTCCAGATCACCTTGAATCCCGAGGGCTGGGTACTTGTTGGCGATCACACGGACTTTCCAGCCCGGCTCATTGGGCTTTGTTCCCGAATTGCGGATGGCATGGATCTCTGGTGTCGTGAGATCTTCACGCCCCTCCAGAAACGGGTCAGACGCCGCCGGATTCAGTTCCGGTTCTTCCAGTGACACGGGGCGGTCTGCCCGCTCCGGAGCGATAATGACCCAACGCCCGATAATCGGGTCTTTTCTCAACTCGGACATTGTGCCTTCCAATGGTGCCGTGAGGACACGGGAGACCAGGTCCGGGAGTGCGGACAGTTCTGGTGAAGTCGAGGATCGTAACGGAACAGAGGAGTGATGACGATTGGAGTTTTCTCACTCTCCGCTGAAATGAGAATCGTTTCCGAAAGAGTACACACTGAATCCGAGGATGCCGTCAGGGTGCCGCACTGATTCACAGTGCGTAAGTTTCTGCCAGCCAGTGGTTTTCTGCCAGAGCAGAGTGGCCTCACCTCACACACTGTGCGGCGTGAGGCACTGTGGGGAATATCTGCCGCTGCCTACCTTCCTGATGCACACACTCACAAGGGGCTTTGCCGTAATTGTCGACCGCCGACCCTTGCGGTCCGTGCCTCTTCAAGGAATCATGCCTCTGGCACTGAGACTTTCTTCTCAGTCCACTCCCCTGCGGGACAGTATGTGTGAACGAGTCCGTCACTCCGTCAGTTCCTGCTCGACCATTGACACCTCCGCCGCCTCGACCTCGATCGCGGTTCTGGATCGTTGTGTTCCAACTGGCGATCACCTGGGTTGTGTATGTCCTGTCGATTGGCCCGCTCTACTGGCAGTGGTATGCGGGCAAATACATCAATGGACCAACAGTCATCGCCGCCTTGTACGAGCCCTTGTATCTGTTGTGCGGGCTGATCCCCCCGCTCGGACGCTTTGTCAACTGGTACGTCCGCTGGTGGATCCTGTAACGCTTTCGCAGTCGGGCGACTCACGGTGGCTGACCCGTGACAGACGACTTGGCACCTGGAACACACCTCGAAGGAAGACAGACATATGCTCCCCGGAATTAAGCAGTTCGATCTCACCGGTCGCGTCGCGATCATCACGGGCGGTTCCAAGGGACTCGGAGCTGCGATGGCAGCCGGGTTGGCCTCTGCCGGTGCCGATGTCGTACTGGCCAGTCGCACATTGAGCGAGGTCGAGCAGGTCGCACGGGAGTTGGCTCGCGACTACGGACACCAAGCCATCGGTGTCGCTGCGGACGTGACAAAAGTCGAAGATGTGGAGTCTCTGGTCGCCACCACGATCCAGAGGTTTGGGAAGGTCGACATTCTGGTCAACAATGCCGGAATCAACATTCGCGGGCCGATCGATGAATTGACTTTTGAACAGTTCAAGCAGGTCCACGACATCAATGTCGACGGCCTGTGGCTCTGCTCCAAGGCGGTCGTACCGCATATGAAGCGGGCGGGCTACGGGCGGATCATCAATATGGCCAGTACGCTTGGCGTCGTCGGACTGGCGAATCGCACGCCGTATGCGTCCAGTAAGGGAGCCGTTGTGCAGATGACGCGGGCCTTGGGATTGGAACTCGCCGCGTTTGGCATCACGTGTAATGCGATCTGCCCCGGACCATTCCTGACCCCTATGAACGAGCCCATTGCGAATACCGAAGAGGCCTTGAAGTTTATCGTCGGTGCTGTGGCACTCAATCGCTGGGGCCGGCTGGAGGAGATTCAAGGTGCTGCTATTTTCCTGGCCAGCGAGGCCAGCAGCTACATGGTGGGCAGCCTGTTGACTGTGGATGGGGGTTGGACCGCGCGATAGAGCGCGGTCCACGATCGGACGATCCCCAGTGAGTGGATGACGCACAGACTGGAGTTTGCTGTGGCTGTTCGAGCGACTCACTTTTGCTAGGCTAAGGGCTTCTCTCATGGCAGGAACCACCAATGTCGCAGATCTTTGATGAACTTCAGCAACTCCCCCCTGGCAATTCGGCTGCGCTCTTTGAGCGCGTGGCGATCCAACTCAAAGCGGACAAGGACTACCACAAGCTGTTCGACTCGCGGTTGATGCAGCGGAAGCACGAACTCGGACTGCCGCTCACGAAGCCAGCGTCACTGGTCGATGTGCCGGACACTTTGCGAAAGACGGTGGAAGAAACCTACATCACCGCCGCTCGCGAGGCTGGGGAGCTGTTTCTGGCGGCCGGGGATATCCCAGCCGCGTGGATGTATTACCAGGTGATTCGCGAGCCGAAGCCGGTGTCGGATGCGATCGACGCCCTGCCGGAGACATTGGACCATTCAAGAGTCGAAGAGATCCTGCAAGTGGCCCTGCATCACGGCGTCAACCCGGTGAAGGGGATTCGCCTGATGCTCAAAGCCCACGGAACGTGCAGTACCATCACGGCCTTCGACCAGGCCACCGCCAACCTGGCCCCCGAGCAGCGGCAAGACTGCGCCAAGGTTATGGTTCGCAGTTTGTATCAGGATCTGACGGAGAGCCTGCAAGGGAGCGTCCAAAAGCGGATGCCGTTTCTGACTCCCGGGGCGTCGTTGCGTGAGCTGATGAGTGGGAGGGACTGGCTGTTTGAAGGTGGGAACTATCACATTGATGTGTCCCACCTCAACTCTGTCGTGCGGTTTGCCCGGACCATTGAACCGCCCTCCCCAGAACTCGACATGGCGCTGCAACTGGCCGAGTATGGCTGCCAGCTCGATGCTCAATTGCAGTACGGAGGTGAGGCCCCGTTTGATGACTTCTATCCAGCGCACGTGAAGTTCTTCCGAGTGCTGCTCGACAAAGGCCGCGCGGACGCACTGCAGTATTTCCAAGACCGTCTCGACCAGGAACCCGATGAGCAAGACAAGCCATTTCTGGCCTACG
>JANOKO010000433.1:0-1876 GCA_031419335.1 Planctomycetota bacterium | reverse complement strand
GGACTGGACCCGCACCAGCTACAGCCGCACCTCCCTCGCGAATTGGATCACCGATCCCATCGACGGGGCCGGGCAGTTGGCGGCTCGCGTGATGGTGAACCGCCTGTGGCAACATCACTTCGGTCGCGGACTGGTCGCCACCCCGAGTGACTTCGGGTTCCAGGGAGAACGCCCCTCGCATCCGGAGTTACTCGATGCTCTGGCTCGCGATCTGATCGAGGGCGGTTGGAAGATGAAACGCCTGCACCGGGCGATCCTGCTCAGTGCCACCTACCGCCAGTCGACCGAGTTCGATGAGGCCCGCGCCACCATCGACCGCGAGAATTTCTTACTCTGGAGAATGAAGCCGCAACGCCTCGAAGCCGAGCCGATCCGCGACAGCCTCCTCGCCGTCTCCGGCCAGCTCGACCTCACGATGTACGGCCCCGGCACGCTCGACTCCAATACCAACCGCCGCAGCGTCTACTTCTTCATCAAACGCAGCCAACTGGTGCCGGTGATGATGCTCTTCGATTGGCCGGAACATCTGGTGAGCATCGGCCAGCGGTCGAGTACCACCGTCGCACCGCAGGCGTTGATGTTCCTCAACAGTGCGCAGGGCAGGCGGTGCTCTAGCGCGCTGGCCGGTCGCCTGACCGGGGAGACTCTCTCGTTGAAGATCACGCACGCCTACCGCCTGTGCTACGGCCGCGTCCCGCACGACGCCGAACTGAACATCGCGACCGCGTTCCTCGACCAGCAGACCCAGAAGTACAAGACGGCCACGCATGCCAACCCGAGCGGCGACGCGCTGACCGATTTGTGCCAAGCACTGCTCGCCTCCAGTGAGTTTGTCTACCGCCCGTGAGGGTCGTCCTCATCGGGAGGGCGAAGCTCCTGCTGAGCCGCGAACATCAATAGGCGTTGACAATCACGAAACAAAAGTCGTTCACTTGATGGGCGACTCCCCTTGCCAGTCTAAAACTCGATTCGATCGGAGCAACCACATGAACGGATGCTGCCCAGTCTGCAAGACGCCGTTGGACCGACCCTCAACTGGCAACGGAACAACAGCCGATGTCAAAGTGTATTCATGTCCTCGGTGTGGTCTATTCCATCTGACACATGAATTGGAGCTTGTACTCCCAGATCGCCTTCAGGCAAACAAGGACAACAAGGCAAAGATCAGCCATGCCCTGCGGCGAGCACAAGAGGCCAACCGGTTCGCCTATCTCGATCGAGCATCGTTCGAGAAGATGCTCGAAGTCCCATTACCACGCCCTCGCGAGCAGGCGGATTTGTTTATTCGATGGCTGGCCACGAACCTGCCGGGGCCGGGTGAAGACTTGGGGATGTGCAGCAAGAACCTTTATGGAATTATCGGAGCAAAGAATCCCGAAGGATTCAGGCTCATCGTCAATCATTTAATGGATGCAGGGATCGTCAAGGCTACTTGGGTGATTCCTCCACCAGGCAATGTGAACGACTGGTGGGCGACTCTCACATTCAATGGATGGGAAAGATACGAGCAACTCCGTTCCGGCTCTGTCGTCTATCGGAAGGCATTCATGGCAATGCAGTACGGCAATCCTATTCTGGACTTGATCGTCAAGGACACATTCAAGCCCAGTGCAGATCGTGCTGGGTTCGAACTGATCCGCCAAGATCAAACCCGTCGTGCAGGTCTGATTGACAATCTCATGCGAGTCGAAATTCAAAGTGCCGACTTTTTGATAGCTGACCTGACCCATCGCAATCCGGGAGCTTACTGGGAAGCAGGGTATGCGGAGGGGCTGGGCAAGCCCGTTATCTACACGTGTAAGAAGATCGTATTCGACAGAAAGAAAACGCACTTTGATACGAATCACCACACCACTATCGTGTGGTCTTTTCGGCG
>JANOKO010000432.1:0-3783 GCA_031419335.1 Planctomycetota bacterium | reverse complement strand
CCGCCTCCTCTTTAAGGAGGCCCTCTGTGCCCGTTGCCACCGCGTCGGCCTGCGCGGTGCCGCTGTCGGTCCCGACCTGACTCATGTGAGTCGTCGGTTCAGTCGCAAGGACATTCTGGAATCGGTCCTGACCCCGTCGCTGTCGGTTGCCGAGAATTATCGCCTTGAAGCGATCACCACTCTCTCTGGCCAGGTCCATACCGGGCGGATCATCCCCGAGGGGGACTACCGCTCTGAAAAAGTCCGGCTAAGTCTGGACCCGCTCGATGCGAGCAAAGTCGTCGAGATCGACAAGAAGGAGATCGACCAGCACCAGCCATCCCCCACCTCGCCGATGCCCAGCGGGCTACTCGACACGCTTACTCTCGATGAGGTCCGCGACCTGCTCTCCTATATCGAGTCCGGTGGAGTCGGGAAGTAGCAGCTTCCGACCAGTCTTTGCGTACCAAGGATTCCGAAGTCTTCTGAGTCTGCGGAAGTCTGGCGGGTCAGATTCCACTGGCCACTCGCCTGACGGCTTCATGCGTTCCCTTCGGTCCGGCACAATCGCGCCAGCTGGTCGCGAAAACGCAACAAAAATATGTTGCCTCATCGCCACCTGTGTCGTAGGTTTGTTGACCCTTGAACTCGTTGCTCCCAGCAGAGTCCTCTTACCCGGTCGTGGATGTTCGGGTGGTGAGGACCAAGACGCCATGTGGCCCTTTGGCATCACGCCATGCGGTCTGACTCGGCGTTGACCATCATCCCTGGTGACCTGCCCGGTCCCGGTGGCTGACGGGGAGCAGTGCGCCGCTCATTGAGCTGGTATTCGCTTCTTCGGTCACCCGCTGGCCCGACAGTTCGCCTCATCCGTCTCACGCGGATGACACGTCTGCTACTGAAAAAGCCAACGAGGCACTCATGACCTATCACGGTTCACTGCTGGTTGTTGATGATGATCGTCATATCTGCGAAGCCATGGCGGATTACCTCCGCAGTCTCGGCCACCGCACCGAGACCGCCGTCAATTGCCGCGATGCGATGGCGAGGATCAAGGACTACAACTTCGACGCCGTCATCTGCGATGTCAACCTGCCGGATCAGGATGGGTTCCAGCTGCTGGAGTGGGCGGTCCCGACCAAGCCGGAAACCGCTATCATCCTGCTGACGGGGTATGGCACGATCGAGAGTGCGGTCGAGGCGATCCGCCTGGGGGCATTTGATTACCTGACCAAGCCAGTCATCGACGACGAACTCAACTTCTCGATCCAGCGGGCCCTCGGCCAACGCAAGATCGTCGAAGAGAACAAGAAGCTCAAGAAGCAGCTCGACGAAAAGTTCGGGCTGTCGCACATCATTGGCCGCGACTACAAGATGGCCAAGATGTTCGACTTGATCGAAAGCGTGTCCGATACCCGGACCACGGTTCTGATTCTCGGTGAGAACGGAACCGGTAAGACAATCACGGCCCGCTCGATTCACCAACTCAGCAGCCGCCGCGAGAAGCCGTTCATCGAGGTCGCCTGCGGGGCACTTCCGGATTCTCTGCTGGAGAGCGAGCTGTTCGGGCACGTGGCCGGGGCCTTTACCGGAGCCACGCACGACAAGCCGGGCAAGTTCCTGCAAGCCGATGGAGGCACGCTGTTCCTCGACGAAATCGGGACGGCTTCGCCGAGTCTTCAGGTGAAGCTCCTGCGGGTACTGCAAGACCGCGAGTTCGAGCCAGTGGGTGGATCGAAGACGCACAAGGTCGATGTGCGGCTGGTGCTGGCCACGAACGACCACCTCGAAGAGCGGGTCAAACGCGGCGAGTTCCGCCAAGACCTGTTCTACCGCATCAATGTGATCTCGATCACCCAGCCGCCTCTCCGCGAACGGATCGGTGACATTCCACTGCTGCTGGAGCACTACCTGCAAGAGTTCAACGACCAGAACGGCAAGCATGTGAAGGGGTTCGACGAGGACGCCCTGCAACTGATGCAGCGGTACTCCTGGCCGGGCAACGTGCGTGAGCTGGTCAATGTCGTCGAGCGGGCAGTGGTCCTCTCGAAGGGCGAACACATCACGGCTGCGGAACTCCCCGAGCCACTGCGTCGCGATCAGATCGACATGTCGGGAGCGGTGAATCGGCTGATCGGTGGAAACCTGAAATCAGCCCTGGCGAATCCCGAACGGCAAATCATCATTGAGGCCCTCGAAACCAACGGCTGGAACCGCCAGGAGACCGCGAGGCTGCTGGGTATCAATCGCACGACGTTGTATAAGAAGATGAAGAAGTACGACATCGAGTACGAGTCGCACGCCGAAGTGGGGATGTTGTAGGCAGGCCGACTGGCCTGTGAGATCGGGTTCCAGCCTGTCAGGAGCCATGATGAACAGGCTGGAAGTGTCCTACGGACAATCTGCCTCAACCCCATCATCGCCGAGCCGTCAGTGTGATCGAATTCGTTCCCGTTCCTAGTTTGCTCAAACACGAAGTCCCCTGCCCACACATGAGCAGGGTGTTCGGTGATCACGGCAGGCCAGTAAATGTGGACCGAAAGCTCAGGGGTGAATCCCAGCCGATTCTTGCGACGCGCACACTCCCGGAAGAGCCGACCTTTTCGGATGGCACAATGTCTCCGGTCACGCGGGGTGAAATCGTGGTGAATTGCGGTTCAACGATTTGAAGCCTCATCACCCAGGTCTCCTGGCGGCGATCAGAGACCCGTCATTGGCGGCATTTTTCCGTGACAAACGATCGGCCCATTGATCAGTCAGCGCTTTCTGGCCAGCAAGAGTCGCTCTGCCAAGTCGGTGACCACCCAGTCTTCCGCAATCAGTCCATCGCGGAATTCGGTCGTGATCATGTCGCGCCACACAATGGGGCAGCCTGTGGGGGGAAAGCCCTGGAAAGCCCCGGTGTGTGTGGCCCGCATAGTTCTTTGCCACGCAATTCGATTCTTCCCCTTCACCAGAATCTCGACCGTGACTTGAATTTCCGAAAAGGCACGTCGATAAAGGCTGAGGACTTTCTTCACCATTTTGTGCCCGCCGGCAAAGTCTTGCTCGGTGAAGTGGGCGACATAGTCTGTCGTGAAGAACTCACCAATCTCATTGAAGTTTCCATGGACGAAAAGCGCCAAATTGGCTGCCTCAATCGTCGAAGCCAGTGACCGCCCCATTTGACATCTCCTTGGCGAGAAAAAACGTACAACTGCCGGGGTATCGTTCACTGTTTCTGCCGTCGACGAGAGGAAGCATTCGCTTCCGTCGAACCGAGGTGGCCAGCCTAGCTGTCGACACAAGACTCGCCAGGAGGCATCTCCCGAATTGTTCGTGTCCACCACGACTTACTTGAACCGAGTGTCAATAGGGAATGATCGGTACGGTCGCGTGACGATCACCCCTCACAACACCCCGGCTGGCAGTTTCCACTCATTGCGGCTGTCTGCTGGACCGCCTTCACGATCTTGTCGTACCCCGTACACCGGCAGAGATTCCCGGCCAAGTAGAAGCGAATCTCCTCTTCGGTCGGATGCGGGTTGTCTTTGAGCAGGGCTTGCGTCTGCATGATGATCCCGGGGGTGCAGATGCCGCACTGCAAGGCGGCGTTCTCCAGGAACGCATTCTGCACCGGAGCCAGCTTGTCGGGCGAGGCGACCCCTTCGATCGTTTCGACTCGGGAGCCTTCGCACTCGGCGGCCAGCACCAGGCAACTGACGATCGGACGGCCATCGAGTAATACCGTACAGGCCCCACAGTTGCCGTTGCTGCACCCTTCCTTGGTGCCGGTCATGTCGAGCGTGTCGCGCAGTACGCCTA
>JANOKO010000431.1:0-4711 GCA_031419335.1 Planctomycetota bacterium | reverse complement strand
GAGTGGTTCATCAACATGGACTGGCGGGAGGAGATCAAGGAGGTCACGCGGGCGATTACGTGGCTGCCGGATTCGATCCAGGGGCAGGAGCGCGAGGTCGAGTGGCTGGGCCTGATGCGGGATTGGATGATCTCGAAGAAGCGGTTCTGGGGTCTGGCCCTGCCGATCTGGGTGAACCCGGAAGACCCGACCGACTTCGACGTGATGGGGTCGTTGGCGGAGCTGAAGGAGCGCGCAGTCGAGGGCTGGGACGAGTTCGAAGGGCACACACCGCATCGTCCGTGGATCGACAAGGTGAAGATCAAGAGCCTCAAGACCGGGGCGATCCTCGAGCGCATCGAGGATGTCGGCAACCCGTGGCTCGATGCCGGAATCGTGCCGTTCTCGACGCTGAACTACAACGGGCGGTATCCCGAAACCGCCCTCAAGTGGCAGGACTGGTTTCCCGCCGAACTCGTCACCGAGTGCTTCCCCGGCCAGTTCCGGAACTGGTTCTATTCGCTGCTGTCGCTCGCCACCATGATGGGATATGAGGAGGGAGAAGAGACGAGAGACGAGAGACAAGAGCCAGACGAGAGACGAGAGACGAGTGACGAGAGACAAGAGCCAGAAGGTTCTCAGCCGTCGTCTCTCGTCTCTCAGAAACGTCCCTTCAAGACGTTGCTCGGCCACCGCCTCGTCATGAACGAGGACGGCAAGCCGATGCACAAGTCGGACGGGACAGCCATCTGGTTCGAAGAGGCTGCGGAGCAACTCGGCGTTGATACGCTGCGGTGGTTGTATCTGGCTCAGAACCCGGCGCAGGACCTGCGATTCGGGACTCGGCATGGGAAGGAGCCGGTGACACTGCAAACGGTCGATGGACCGATCTCCCAGACGCTGGAAGGACTCGCGACTTGCAAGGTCACGAGTACCCCCGCCGATGAGGTCCGCCGGCAAGTCCTCATCCCGCTCTGGAACAGCTACTCGTTCTTCGTGAACTATGCGATCCTGGACGGGTTCGATCCGACGCTGGGAGCCGTGCCGGTCAGCGAGCGCCCGGAGATCGACCGCTGGATTCTGTCGAACCTCAACGTCTTGATCGGCACCTGCCGCAGTGAGTTCGAAAACTTCAACACCCCCGGCGTGACACAGGCGGCAGCTGCGTTCGTGGACGATTTGTCGAACTGGTACATCCGCCGGAATCGCAAGCGGTTCTGGAAGGCGAGAGAAGAGCGAGCCCCCGACGTAAGTCGGGGGAGTGGTTGGGACGCCGATAAGCTGGCCGCATACCAGACGCTCTACGAAGTGCTACTCACGCTGACGAAGCTCTTGGCTCCGTGCATCCCGTTCGTGACCGAGCGGATGTTTCAGAACCTGACTGGCGACGCGAATCATCCCCCAGCTTACGCTGGGGGCTCGCCGACATCCGTCCATCTCCAACCTTATCCCGCCGCCGACGATTCTCTCGTCGACACCTCCCTCAACCACCGCATGGCCCTCGCCCAGCGGATCGTCAAGATGGGCCACCGTCTCCGCGAAGAGGCCAACCAGCGCGTGCGGCAACCGCTGGCCGAACTCAAGTACGCCTGTGCCAATCCGCAAGAGTCCGCCGAGATCGCCGCCTTGGCCGAGGTCATCGCGGACGAACTCAACGTCAAGCAGATCACCCCGGCGGACAACCTCGATGCCCTCGTCCACTACAGCTACAAGCCGAACCTAAAGACCCTCGGGAAGAAGCTCGGCAAGTTGTTGGGGGCAGTGAAGGATGCGCTGACGACGATCGACGCGGGAACGCTCGCACCGCTGCGAAAGGGTGAGTCGGTCACGCTGACCATCGAAGGCCAGCCGGTGACACTGGCTCCGGAAGACGTACTCATCAGCACCGAACAAGCCAGCGATTGGGCCTGTGCCGATGACACCGGCATCCAGATCGCCCTCTCCACGATCCTGACCCCCGCCCTCGTTCGCGAAGGCATGGCCCGCGACATGATCCGCCAAGTGCAACAGCTGCGCAAGGATCATGACCTGGAGGAGAACGACCGGATCGTCATCTGCTGGTCAGCGACGAATGAAGTGGCTCAATTCGAAACGATGGCCAGCGAATGGCAGGAGTCGATCACGACCGAGACTCGCGCCGACCGGGTCGAACAGAGTGCGAACACCAACGGCAAGCCCGTCCTCATTGGGGCGGTCGAGATTCATTTGAGAATCGTAAAGCTGCGATGATCGGAGAGCCATCACAACTGTCTGGCTCGCTGCGTTACGCCAGTTTCTGAAACCGGCTGACCGCCTCGATGGTGTTTTCGCGGCTGTTGAACGCACTCAGTCGGAAGTACCCCTCACCGCAACTCCCGAAGCCGCTGCCGGGGGTGCCGACAAGGTGGGCCTCGGCCAGGAGCTTGTCGAAGAACTCCCAGCTCTTCAGCCCGCGCGGTGTCTTTAGCCAGATGTACGGGGCGTTGACGCCGCCGAAGACTTGCACTCCGGCCTGGGCGATTCCCTCGCGGAGTAGCCGGGCGTTTTCGAGGTAGAACGCGATGACAGACTTCACCTGCTGCGCCCCTTCCGGCGAGTAAATCGCCTCAGCCGCCCGCTGCACCGGGTACGAGACTCCGTTGAACTTCGTGCAGTGTCGGCGGTTCCACAGGCTATGTACGTCCCTCAGTGTTCCCTCGGCAGTGCGGCCCATCAGCGACTGCGGCACCACGGTGAACGCACACCGCAATCCGGTGAACCCGGCGGTCTTGCTGAAGCTGCGGAACTCGATGGCACACTCGCGGGCCCCGGGGATCTCGTAGATCGAGTGCGGAACCTGCGGGTCGGTTATGTACGACTCGTACGCAGCGTCAAAGAGGATGATTGCCTCATTCGCGCGGGCGTACTCGACCCACTTCGTCAGCGTCTCGCGACTGGCCACAGTGCCGGTCGGGTTGTTCGGCGAGCAGAGATAAATCAGGTCGACCTTCCCCGCTGGCAAGGCGGGCGTGAACCCGTTGTCGGCGGTACACGGCAAGTACACCAGCCCCGGATAGCGTCCACTCGCATCGGCCACGCCGGTGCGACCGACCATCACGTTCGTGTCGACATAGACCGGGTAGACCGGGTCTTGGACCGCAATCGTGTTGTCCGCTCCGAACACGTCGAGGATGTTGCCGACATCGCACTTCGAGCCGTCCGATACGAACACCTCATTGGCTGAGATGTCGCACCCGCGCGACTGGAAGTCGTTCTTGGCGATCGCCTCGCGCAGAAAGTCGTACCCCTGCTCCGGGCCGTAGCCGCGAAACGAACTGCGAACGGCCATCTCGTCAGTGGCCTGGTGCATGGCCGCGATGCAGGCAGCGGGCAGCGGCTCGGTGACATCGCCGATCCCCATGCGGATCACCTTGGCGGTCGGGTTCGCCGCGCAGAACGCCTGTACCCGACGACCAATCTCGGGGAACAGGTATCCAGCCGCCAGCTTCAGGTAGTTGTCGTTGATCCGGGCCATGATGTCTGGGAAAGCTGCCAAGGGAACGTCGAAGAATACGGGCCGATGCTGGGCCTCGTGTGGATCGGTGATAGTAGCGAACCGTTCGAATGAACCCAACTCGAGCGGTGTGGAAGCCTCCGGCTGGGTGCGATGAGCGACAGAACTCGAACCATCGACCTCCCTGTTTTTCATCGCTCGCCGAGTCCGGTATCATCCGGTCTTCCTCTGGCTGATGGCTGAATGCTGACAGCTCCTTCCATCTTGTCCTCTGCTGCAATACCCACCATGCGTGAACGTGTCTATCTGGCGGTTGATCTCGGGGCCGAGAGCGGTCGCGTCATTGCGGGCAAGCTGCACGCCGGGCAGGTCAGCCTGGAGGAGATTCACCGGTTCCAGAACGGGCCGGTCAACATGGCGGGCACGCGCCGCTGGGACGTACTGCGGCTCTGGTCCGATATTCAGGACGGGCTGACGCTTGCGGCGCGCAAGTTCGGCGACAGCATCGTCTCGGTCGGCGTCGACACGTGGGGCGTCGACTACGTACTGCTCTCCAAGAGCGGCGAAGTCCTCGGCCAGCCGTACAACTACCGCGACCCGCGCACGACGGGGATGCTCGAACTGGCGGCCTCCAAGGTCTCCAAGGCCGACATCTTCGCCCAGTCCGGCGTGCAGTTCATGGAGATCAACACGCTGTATCAAGTCATCGCGATGCAGATGCAAGACCCGGAGCTGATGGCCCATGCGGACCGGTTCCTGATGATGCCGGACTTCTTTCATTGGCTGTTGTGCGGCAGCCGGGTCGTCGAGTTCACGAACGCCACCACGACACAGTTCTTCCACCCGACGAACCGCGACTGGGCCTTCGACATGCTGCGGAAGTTCGATATCCCGACGCACATCTTCCCCGAGGTCGTCCCGCCCGGCACCAAGCTCGGGTCACTCCGTGACGATGTCATGCTGCGGACCGGCCTCAAGAAGATCGCCGTTGTCGCCCCACCGACGCACGATACCGCAGCCGCCGTGGCCGCTGTGCCGACGGAGAACACCGGGCGGGCGAACTGGGCCTATATTAGTTCGGGGACATGGTCACTGATTGGCGTCGAGGTGCAGGACGCAGTCCTCGGCCCCAAGGCACTGGAACTCAACGTGACCAACGAGGGCGGTGTCGACGGGACGTACCGGCTGCTCAAGAACGTGATGGGCTTGTGGCTGGTGCAGGAGTGCCGCCGGTCGTTCGAGAGGAAGGGCCGCAAGTAC
>JANOKO010000430.1:0-11718 GCA_031419335.1 Planctomycetota bacterium | reverse complement strand
GAATGAACTCTGGGAGGCTTACAACGTTCGCGGGCTGAACGACTCGGTCCAGGAGCCAGCGTATCACGACTTCCAAGCCCGAACGCAATTCGCGGTGATCCAGGCCCTCCAAGACCTGGTGAGAACCGGAGCATTTGGTCTGCCGGAATCCCTGGCGAACCTCACCCTGCTTTCGGGTGCCATGGACAGCGAGTAAATATTGGAAGAAACGACTCTCGTCCTCAGCGTTCGAATACTGAACAAGCCCGAAGTTGCGAATCGATTCTTCGAACAGTGGATCCCCATCAGTCATACGAAAGGGACGGTTCCGGATTGGACGGACGCTTATCTCGCCAAGGCGAAGGGAACACTCTTGCAACAACTTCTGGATGCTCCAAAATGATCGGCTGACGACCTCGTTGCGATTCCTACCGAAGGTAAAAGGCCAAATCTGTGGCTCTCATCGAAATTCGCGACTGCTCCAAAATCTATGACCTGGGAGAAGTCAAAGTCGAAGCGCTGAAGGACGCCAATCTCACCGTCGAGAACGGGGAATTCATCGCGTTGATCGGCCCCTCGGGGTCGGGCAAGAGCACCCTCATGAACACGCTGGGGTGTCTCGATCGGCCCACCAGCGGGAGTTATCGACTGGCCGGGGAAGAGGTGGCGCAAATGGCAGCCGCGCAGCGGGCCCGCATTCGGAATCAGCGAATCGGGTTCGTGTTCCAGAACTTCAACCTGCTGGCTCGCACTTCGGCACTGGAAAATGTCGAGTTGCCACTGCTGTATTCGGCGGGTGTGTCATCGTCGGAGCGGCACCGGAGAGCGGTGGAAAAGCTAGAACTGGTGGGACTGGGGAATCGGCTTGACCACCATCCCAGCCAACTCTCGGGCGGACAGCAGCAGCGAGTGGCAATCGCTCGGGCACTGGTGAATGAACCCGCAATCCTGATGGGTGACGAGCCGACGGGGAACCTGGACTCGAAGACCAGCCGGGAGATTATCGCCCTGTTTCGCGACCTGAACGAAAAGAACGGCATAACCGTCATACTCGTCACACACGATCTCAACGTGGCCAAACATGCCAAGCGGATCATCGTACTTCGGGATGGAGTGATTGTGACGGATACTTCCGACTTCACGGAGGCCGCACAGGTGTTACAAGCGGGCCTTATGGAGTAACCCCGAAGTCGCTTGTGATCGTTCGACGATGGAATTGCGGGAGAATCCCGATTCCAGGCACGAGCGCTCCACACATGACCTTCGGCAGAATCCGCAACTGGCTTTCGCAGCAAGCGATCGTGCGGAGTCGCGGTACACGCCCAGTCAGCCCATGGGTTGCCACCCCTGGATTTGGGCTGGCGATGCTCGTTTTCATTCTCGCTGTGTGCGAATCTGCTTTCGCCCAGCGGAGAGTCGGTACGATCTTCCCCGAACGCCGGTCGATCGAAGTCCGGCAACCGCATCAGTTCCCGCGAAGCCAGATGCCTGTCGCCTTATCACCAGCGACGGTGTCGCGCCCGATCACCGACCTGGAGCCACACCTGCTGGCTCTGGATGGTGCGATTCGAAACTCGATGCGAAACCTGGATGTCGTTCGCGTACTCGGAGGTGTCACGGCCAATCACTCAGGTCGTACGATCTATGACATCGCGCTCAATCACACCGCGATCGATCAGCAGCAGGGTCTGTTCGATCCCATTCTGTCGGTCAACAACACTTGGAGTCTCACTGACAATCCGGCAGCAGTCTTTGACGACGCGGGTACTTTGGACCCCTTGGATGACAATGTCTTCATCTCGGGGAGTCGCACTCGCAGCTTTGACACGGTGACACAGCTTTCCAAACGAGACCCCAGCGGGGGGAACTTCGCCTTTGGTTTCGAAGCCACTCCTTCCTCCAGCCAGCCACCCAATTCCCTGCTGAACCCACTGACTCGTTCCAATACGTTTTTGAGTTACACCCAGCCACTGCTCAAAGACGGCAGCATCGAGGCCAACCTGGCTCCGATCATCATTGCGCACATCAACACGGAGCGCTCGTATTTCCAGTTCAAAGACTCGGTTCAGGAGCATGTGCGGGGCGTCATCGAAGCCTACTGGTCACTCGTCTCCGCCAGAACCGATCTCTGGGCTCGCAAGCAACAGGGCGAGCAATTGACCGAAACTGTTCGCCGAGTTGATGCCCGTGTCCGCAATGCGATCGACAACCGAGCAGACCTCGCTCAAGCTCAACTGGCTCTCGCGAACATCAAGTCCAGCATTGTCACTGCACAAGGCAACGTGCTGCTGCGGGAAGCCGCTCTTCGGAATATGATCGGTGTGAGTCCCTCCGACGGGACGGTCTATATCCCGACGACTCCCCCCACCAATGAGCGGTTCGTCCCCGATTGGGAGCAGATGCTGCAACTGGCCGAAGAGCGGCGTCCGGACTTAATCGAACTCAAACTGATTCTGGAGGCAGATACCCAGCAGCGACTGATTGCGAAGAACAGTGCCCGGCCCCAACTGGACGCTGTGGGGCGTTATCAGTGGAACGGATTGGATGGCGTCAGCCCGTTCGGCTCGCGCTCCTCCCGTGCGGGGCAATTCACTGGCTGGACATTGGGGGTCAACTTCTCCGTTCCCCTCGGACTGCGGCAGGCTCGCGCGGCGGTCCGGCAACAAGAACTGGTGATCGCACGCGATCAGATCAACCTCAAGCAGGGGTTTCATGCGGTCACACACATTCTGGCTGCCAACGTCCGGACGCTCGATCAGCAGTATGAGCAGTACTTGGCATTGCGTGAGGCTCGACAAGCGGCCCGCGTAAATCTCGATGCCCAATTGCTCCGCTGGCAAACCCAGCAAGCCATCCTCATCAACGTCTTGCAAGCGATTAGCGACTGGGGAAATACAGTCTCTTCTGAAGCAAGTGCCCTCACCCAGTACAACACTCAACTGGCCACCCTCGAACGCCAGACCGGGACGATTCTGGAGACGCACGGCATCTACTTCGTGCAGGAGAGCCAGCAGTCCATCGGGCCGCATGGCCGATTTTGTGAGACTCGCTGTTACCCTTGGACGATGCGCCCCACCGAGAACAGCGACCTCTACGACGACTCAACCGAGCCTGCCGAGAATTCGTTCGACCTGACCGCACCGCCCAACCTCGGGGACGCACCCCAGGATGTCCCCTATGACCAGATTGAATTACCGACGCTGGAGCAGATCATGCGCGAGAACGATGCGAAACAACAGGAGCAGGCAAAACCCGAATAAGAATTCGGGGGAGGACACCAAGCCACTGAATTTGGAATGATACGACCTCGGTGGCGAGGTGAGAGTATTGAAGTTCGGAGGGTGACGACGCCCCGCTCGCCGCTGTAACTACGGAGTGATGGAGGTTCTCGGCTGAGTCTTCGAATCAGACTACGGAGCAACGGAGCGGGTGAATCCCTGCTTCGCTAGTTGCTCCTCAATCCAAGCCGTATCCTCGGGGGCCAGCGTCGGCAATTCGTCGTGAGTGTAGTCAATTCGCCGCGCGAAAGCCCCGTCCTCCCACGCCTGAGTGATCAGTTCCTGGAGATTGAGAACGACATCCCGGTCTGTCGTGCGGAGAGGCACGCGAATGCGGGGAAGAGTGTTCTGCAACGGAGCCGCGTAACATTCCGGGCGCTCCGGCCGTGTGACTCGGACCACGCAGATGCGGTAGGGCGCGTGGTACTTCTTGGGGATCTGGTCCTCGCGGACGAAGACCGTCCACTGCCCCGGCACGAGCAAATCGACCTCGACCAAATTCACACCTCGCGTCAGCAGCCCAACCTGCTTGTGATGGAAGATATCCCGGTCTGCGGCACTGCGTTTGTTGGAAGGACTGAGAAACTCGATGGTCGTGACCAGCCGCCCCTCGTGGTCCTCGATGCGAATCCGCCGCTGGGTTTCCGGCTCGTCGGCGATGTACGGTTCGTCCGCTTCATCGAGTTCCAGGGTCGCCGTGGCCACAGCCATGCCACTGGTCCCGCCTCGCATGATCGAGGCATCGGGGCGAAAGCGAATGACTTCGTCACCGATCTCCAGAGAAACATACTGCTCGACGCCCGCCACCAAGCCCGATGGAAGCTGACGCTGGATTTGATTCCGCGCGTAGATAATCAACGACGCATGCACGTCGCCCCAATGGGCTTCGAGGAACGGGTCCATTCCAGGGAAGGGGGAAGGCATGTTTGTGACTCCCGGACGATGGGATGAGGGACGGCGGAAGTCTCACAACATCCCCTACTCCAGAATGATATCCCGCACGGTCCCGCCGCTGGGGATCATTGGCAGCACGTGTTCCTGGTACGGGCAGATCACGTCGAGCAGGAACGGGCCATCGTGGGCCAACATCTCAGCGATTGCAGCGGGAAGATCCTTCTTGAGCCGAACCTGCTTGGCCATCACGCCGAAGCCAGCTGCGATTTGAACGAAGTTCGGGTAGGTGTCTTCATAGTGCGCCCCGGCTCCCTCACCCAGCCATTCGGGGTGGTCAATCGGGCCGAGGTACGTGTGGGCTCGCTTGCCTCCCATGAAGCGGTCTTCCCACTGCACCACCATGCCCAGGTGCTGGTTGTTGAGAATCACAACCTTCACCGGTAGCTTCTCGCACGCCAGCGTCGCCAACTCCTGCACATTCATCAGCATGCAGCCGTCACCGTCGATGTCGATGCAGATGCGGCCCGGATGAGCGGCTTGCATCCCCATCGCTGCGGGCAGGCCGAAGCCCATCGTGCCCAGGCCGGAACTGGAGAGCCAGCGTTTCGGCTTGCGGAACCGGAAGTGCTGAGCCGACCACATCTGGTGCTGACCGACTCCAACCGCCACGAGCGGATCATGGTCGATCGTCTGCTTCCAAAGCTCCGTAATCGCAGCTTGCGGCAGGATGTACGTCGGGTCATCCTTGAAGGTGAGCGGGTGCTTGTCACGCCACTCGTTGATCTGCTTCCACCAGTCGTCGATCTGCGGCTTGTCGGAGGCTGTGAAAGCGGCGTTGACCTGCTTCAGGAAGGTGAGCACATCGCCGACGATCGGGATGTGAGCTTCCTTGTTCTTGTGCATCTCCGACGGGTCGATGTCGACGTGGACGATCTTGCCGTGTTTGGCGAACTCTTCCAGCTTGCCAGTCACGCGGTCGTCGAACCGCACACCGAGAGCCAACAGCAAGTCGGCCTCGTTGACGGCAAAGTTGGAGTAGGCTGCGCCGTGCATGCCGAGCATGTGCAGCGACTGCTTGTCATCGCCGGGGAAGGCCCCGATCCCCATGACCGTGGTCGTGACGGGGATGCCCGTCGCGCGGGCGAACTTGGTCAGCTCCTCGGCTGCGTTGGCTGTGATGACGCCGCCGCCGATGTAGAAGATCGGCTTCTTGGATCGCTTGATCGCGGCAATGACGCGGTTGATCGCCTCGGCGGGGATCGCTTGCGGTTCTGGCTCGTACCCGGGAAGGTTCATCGGGGGATCCCAGTCGAGATCCCCTTCAAGTTTCGCCAGTTGAATGTTCTTAGGAATGTCGACCAGAATCGGACCGGGTCGACCAGTGCTGGCGACGTGGAACGCCTCTTTCATGATCCGGGGGATCGAGCGCAAGCACTCCTGAATCGAATCGTGGCACCGCCAGTCCTTGGCCCCGACTAGATAGTGGTGCTTGGTGATCGGACGGCAAATTTCGACGATCGGCGTTTCCTGGAACGCGTCGGTGCCGATGACCGCTTGCGGGACTTGCCCCGTGATGCAGATCAGCGGAATGCTGTCCATTTTGGCGTCGGCGATCGCGGTGACGAGGTTCGTGGCCCCCGGTCCGCTGGTCGCCATGCAGACGCCGACCTCGTTGGTCGTGCGCGAGACACCTTGCGCGGCGAACGCTCCGCCTTGCTCGTGGCGAGGCAGGATCGTGCGGATCTCGTCGCTGAACTTTCGCAGCGCTTGATGCAGGGGCATGCTGCATCCGCCGGGGTAGGCAAAAATCGTCTTCGTACCATGCCGGACAAGGCACTGAATCAGAATGTCGGCCCCATTGAGGGCCGTTTGGATTTCGGTCGTCGGTGTGGCAGCCACGTGCGCGGCCTCTCAGGAGATCAGTAGGATGGCAGGAAGTTCCGAGCAGCACGTCACTTTCGTCAGGACGGACCCCCAGTTCACTCATCAGGTTCGGGTGAACCTGGAAGTCCCGAAGTGTACCCCTTCGTGGCCACCAAAACGAGCCTTGTCAAAGAAAAACACCGCATCCAGTGGGGATGCGGTGCGATTTTCGGAGAGAATGGAACTCGCAGCCCACCCTGCCAGGTCATACCTCAACCATACTAGGGTGTCGGAGTCTCGGCTGCTGGTGCGGGAGTCTCAGCCGCTGGTGCGGGAGTCTCAGCCGCTGGAGGCGTGGCGACCTCTTCAGTCGGGGGGCGTTGGCGACCGCCGCCGCCACCGCCACCACCCGGTGGGCGAAGTTCCTCTGCTGTAATGGTGCCATCGCTGTCGGCATCCAGAGACTTTAAGCCGATCGGTGCAGCTGCGAGTTCTTCGGCGGAGATGATCCCATCTTTGCTGGTGTCGATGGCACCCACCAACCGTCCGGTGCGACGAGCACCTCCCCCTTGCCCACCGCCACCTGGTCCACCGGGTGCTCCAGCACCTCCAGCACCTCCAGCTCCGTGGGCCGCCGCTGGCGGGGCCGCACCTCCTGTTGAATCAGCAGCTGCTGCGGGGGGAGGGGGAGCGAGTTCTTCGGCGCTCAGGCTCCCATCGGTGTCTTTATCGAGCTTGGCCAGTGCGGTCGCAGAACCTTCGATTTCGCCTGCGGAGAGGCTGCCATCTGCATCGGCATCAAGGGCCTCTCGTACCGGATTGGGTCGAGGTGGTCCACCCATGCCCCCGCCCATGCCCCCGCCCATGCCACCACCTCCGCCCATGCCCATACCACCGCCACCACCCATCATGGGGCCACCCGATGCGAGGGATGCTCCCGGGGTAAATGGCGTGGCGGGCTCGGCTTCCGCATCAACAGGAGCCTCAGCTGTCATGAAGCCGAGTAGCAACGGTTCCTGCTCGTGGCTCGCTTTCAGCGTGATGACATATTTCCCCGATTTGAAGAGGCTGAACCAAGAACATGTGTAAAAGTCTTCCGTTCCGGACTGTGGCACTGGGGCACTGACAGAAGGGGCCAGCACCAGCAACTGCTTGGCCTGCGCGAGAGTAGTTTCAACATCCTCGTTCTCAGTGGTTGCGTTCAAGGCTTCCAATGTCTGGGCATACCCGCGCTGGGCCCGAAACTCCAAGGCCACAACAAACAGCAACAATAAGATTCCCCCCCAAACGGCCACTCGTTCCAGTGGATTGCGGGGTGGTTTCGCAGACAGGGCTGGCTCAGGTGACATGAATTGATCTCCGATTGGTCGTGGGAATGAACAGATTCCTACTTAGCATGTCCACTCCCCATCGGAGTTGCAACTCTCCAGAGAGGCACTGTTCAAATCGGGTGCATTCGTCGATGGGCGGTGGCCTGATTCCGTAGCCAGACGCGACATCGGCGACTACCTCGACTACGACAACCTCGAACGCAAACACAGCTCACTCGACGACCTCTCACCCCACCAGTTCGAACTCCGCCAGACCGGTTCCACGACCGGGAGATAATAAGGAGTTGGACTGTCCGTCAAACCGACAGCACCTCAGACCCTCTACGGTGCCACCGCCCCTTCGGGCGGTTCCTTCATCCGCCACGTCCCGGGTTCTTTGCCGGGGACCACGATGGCCCACGGCGTGGCAGGAGTCACGGGGGCGTCACTGGCGGGAAAGGCACCAGCGGGCGTGGCGGCAGGGGATCGCCAGAGTTCCTCGATGGTGGTGACTCCCGCCAGTTTCAACAGGTCCGCTTCTGCCACATCGGGCTGGCCAGCGGCCCAACTGGCCACCAGCTTGTGAACCACTGGGGCGAAGGCTCTGCGCATGTCGGCGGTATCGCCGAACCACGAGAAATAGACGTTGATGGTTTCCGATTGGGCGGGACCAGTTTCGATCATCTTCCGGACCCATTCACGATCACGGCGGACCTGAATCGGCACACTGAGGTCGGCAGAATTCTCGACCGGTCGATTGTCGTAGACCGGAGGGTAATCCCAACCGAAACTGTCGTCTCGAATGAAGGTGCGAAGTTCCTGGCGGGGGACGAAGAACTTCGGTGAAAGCGTGGGACCGTCCCAGGCGATCCGTCCCAACGACGACATGAACCCGGCCTGCAGCCCCTGCGATTGGACATCGAGTTGAGCCAATGTTCGTACCCGCTTCAGCGAGTGCCCCCAACCTTGCGGGTCGATATGAACTGCCTCTAAGAACAGCGGGTGAGTCCGGAACGACTCTGGAACAAATACAGTTGCCTTCGACTGCGGATCGAGGGTCGTCAGCAGCATGTTAACCACGTTGACCTCGTCCGGAGTGGTGATCTGGTAGGTCTTGCCGGCCCAGCGGAACGCGAGCGGAAACCGATCGGTGCCGGAACTCAGCTTCTGATGGGCCTGAAACGTCCGCTTGACGTGAACGTACAGCGGCCCGTTTCCAATCGTGATCGTCCCCCGCCGATCCAACGGCCAGCCGTAGTCGAGGTCTTGGACGAGGACTCGGTAGCGTCCGGCGGGAAAATGATACGGAAGCTCCCCGCCAGTAATCATCGACATAAACGGTCCAGTCCCCCAGGCGACTTTCGAGTAATACTCGATCTCCGCACCATCCTCCCCTTCAAAGCCCAAACGCTTCATGCGAATCAAGAGTCCCGGTTCATCGATCCAGACCGCCTGGGTCATCCCCTCCTCGTATCCGCTCGTCACTCCCATCGCAGGGGCGGGCATCGTCTGCGGATCGGTCAGGACTTCGACCGCATCGGCCAGCGGGATCGAGGGGCTGGGCGGGGCATTCGCGACGATCGTCACGCCGGATGGCTTGGTTGCATACATCGAAGCAGCGCCAGGGAGCGGCTTATCGGTCGGAGCGACGATTACCGGGAGTACACCGGCCTGATGGAGAGTGGGCATTGGTGTTCCAGCGTTTCGTGGGCGAGTTGTCGGTTGGGCATCGATCACGTTTCTTCCATGGGTGAGAGTTAAGGTGTTGTGGAAGAACTTCTCCTCGGTCGAATTGCTTTCGAAACCAATGTAGATGGTGTGCTGGCCGGTCGTTGTTTCAAACCATCGATGGCCCTCCGCCTCCGATATCAAGTGTTCGACCGGATTCCCATCCACATACACCGAGACAATCTTCGGGTCGTCCGCCAGAACCACTGTCGCCGTCTCAATCGGAGTTTTTTGCACGGCCATGTACCACGGAATCGCGAGTGCGAAGAACACCAGCCCGCCGCCCAGGACCACGAATCCCATCAACCCGACGATCATCCAGCCGAGGACTGACCACGGAGAGCGGGGCCGCGCTGCGGCTCTTGCGAACGGTTGTTCGTTCACAGACTCAGGAACCGAGGATGCGGAACTGACCGGCTGCGGAGTGTGGGTCTGAATGAACAGCTTCGGGAACCACCGCGTCAGCAGCAAGAAGATGCCGATCGCGAGACCGAAGACAAACACCCCCGACCGGGAATGAGATTCCATCCGCACCCAGACCGTGAGCATCATCCCCAGGTAGAGAGACACCAGGCTCGCTATCCCCAAGGGCCACGTGACCCACGGCCATTGACCTCGCCCCTGCCACTTGGCAAACAGCAGAATCAACCAAGCGACCGCAAAGATTGCGAGCGTTGGTAAGATCAACACACCTTCGGGCGTCGAGACAGCGATCATGCCGCAGGCTGCCGACGAGATGATCACATCGGGAATCCAGCCTTTCCAACCGGCGAGGATTGGTGTCAGCAGCCACTTCGGGATGCCTTCTTCAGCGACCTGCGAAGTTGCGTCCGCGTGCCGCGTCCGCGTGGATGATGTCGCTGTCTGAGCGCCGGTCGCGATCACCCGACTCTCCAATACCTCCACCACCTCCCCTGCCGTCTGCACCCGCCGCTCCGGTTCCTTCTGGAGCAACTGATGCACCAGGGCGCACAGCCACTCCGGCACGTTCGGATTGAGCTGGGCCACCGGGCGAGGTTCCGACTCACACACCTTCTTCATCACGGCCAGCATGTTGTCCGCCCGGAACGGACTGACGCCGGTACACATCGTGTACATCACGCAGCCGAGGCTGAACAGGTCGCTCCGCTGGTCGACTATTTCGCCACGAGCTTGCTCGGGGGACATGCACTGCGGCGTGCCGAGGATCTCGCCGGTGTGGGTGATCCCGCCGTCACTGGTCGTACGGGCCAGCCCAAAGTCGGTGATCTTGACCCGCTCGACGCCGTTCTCAAGGAGAATATTCGCGGGCTTGATGTCGCGGTGGATCAGACCGCGTTTGTGAGCAGCTGTGAGTCCCTCGGCGATCTGGCGGGCGATGCGGACGATCTCCTCGGTCTTCAAGGCTCCCTGCCGCTTGATCTTGTCGTGCAGCGTCTGGCCGACGATGCACTCCATGACCAGATACGGCAGCGTGGCCCGCTCGGTGCCGAGCGATGCCTCTTCGGTCCCGTCGACCGCAAAGATCGTCACCACATGCGGATGGCTGATCGCCGCCGCAGCGCGGGCCTCACGCAGGAACCGCTGCCGCGCGGACGGCAACCGGGCCAGTTCGGGAGCCAGGGCTTTGACCGCCACGATCCGTTGCAGCTTTGGATCGTGAGCGCGAAACACGACCCCCATCCCGCCGCGCCCGATCTCTTCGAGGATCTCATACGGCCCGAGCTTGCCAATCGTGCCGGGGACTTCGCAAGGGGCCAGATACTGCCCCATCGGCATCGGCTCGATCGCGATGGCGGGCTTTTCGAGGAAGCTCCCCGCGCTCTCATAAGCGGCCAGCAGGGCCTCGACCCGCTGCCGCCGGTCGTCATCACCGCACTGCTCGGCAAGGAACGCCGCTCGCGCGTCCCCCTGCTTCCCGAGGGCGACCAGAAAGAGCCCCTCGACCGAGAGAGGGTCAACGCTTCCGAGATTGGCCGGATCGATGGTCATCGGATCATGTTCCGGATTCACGGGTTCAGGTGCAACAGACATGGCTTGGACTCCACAGATGGGATCAGTTTCACCCCTTCATGCGTCGTCTGGTGCCGGCGCGCCTCATAAATTCTGAAATGAATTCGAGGTGAACCCGCCCCCAGCGGTTCTCTGGACTCACTGAGAACGACAGGCTCGCTCGCCAGAGCACTGACTTTGTTGGCATTTGCTCAGCAACAGCGGACACTCCGCGCTGAGCCAACAAAGTCGCCGGACACTCCGATGTTGTGATTTTTTCGATACAGGCAATATTTTGGGATGAGGTTTGGGGCAAGCCCAGGGTGAATCGTCGATCCTACGCGAACCTGGGAGGTCGTTTTCGCCAAGTCGCATCGAAATTCAGAAACTGCGAAAAGGCACACGCTCTCCGAGTCCGGTGGTCTGCGATCACTCGTCGCGCAGACGTTCGAAAACTCTCTCACGAAACGCAGACTTGAATGGTTTGCAGTGCGAAGGGAGCACAGGGACTTCGAATTGAACTCTTTGCGACCTTTGCGTCCTACTTTTCAAGTCGGGAAGGTGTTTCTGACCGGTTCGCAACTGGCAGACGTGTATTTCGCCAACCCTGAAGGAGGTGTGTGCATCAGAAAAGTAGGCAGCCGGTTTCCTCTGCCCCCTCTCCCCACTGGCGGTGTGACTTTCGGAGAGAATGT
>JANOKO010000429.1:0-7923 GCA_031419335.1 Planctomycetota bacterium | reverse complement strand
GGGTTTGGGGGCTGGCCCCCAACTCCTACCCAACGACCCCCACCAAAGCCTTCAAGATTCACAATTTTGAAGCCCCCTCTTGACCCACCCAAAGACCGTCGCTCTCCCCATAACACGGCATCCCGTACTTCAACGCCGATTGCGGGGGAGAGGGGACAGGCAGCCTACTGCCAATGGACGAATGCACCCATGACTTCTTACTTGGGACACGCGGGGGTGCGAGAAGTTCAGGGGTGCGGTATCCTTAGCCGAAGGGCTGGCCAGAGGGGATCGGTCGTTTCAGAAGAATTCGTGGCCAGTGACTGGCGAGGAAAGTGTTCGTCCCATGGATCCGCTGGTGTTCGAGCCATTTTTGCGCCCCCAGGTCTGGGGAGGACGGCGGCTCGCCCATTTCGGGAAGACCTTGCCAGCGAGTGAAGATCTCATTGGCGAGTCCTGGGAACTGAGCGGACACCCGCTCCACATCAGTTGCGTGGCGTGCGGACCCTTGGCGGGTGTATTACTCTCGGAACTCTGGAGTACCCAGCGTGAGGCCATGGTAGGATCTCGGTATCGGGGTCCGGAGCGGTTTCCGCTGCTGATTAAGCTACTCAATTGCGAGACTCCGCTGTCGGTTCAAGTTCATCCGGGGGACGCAGCCGCGCTCCGCTTGGAGCTAGCAGACCCGGGAAAGAGTGAAGCGTGGGTTGTGTTGGAGGCCAGTGCGGTTTCCCGGCTCGATGCGGGTCTTCGAGAGGGCGTTGACCGGGCGGAATTCGAGCGTCATCTCCAGGCAGGTACAGTCGATCGCTGCCTGAATCATCTGACACCCGTATCAGGTGATTGTCTCTATCTCCCCTCGGGCACAGTGCACCGTGCCCGAGGTGGATTGGTGTTAGCCGAAATCCAGCCCTCCAGTGATGCGACGTTCCGACTGTTTGATTGGAATCGCCTCGATCTGGACGGTCAAGCACGGCCCACTCATCAAGAGCAGGGTCTGGATGTGATCGACTGGACTCTGGGTCCGCTCGGCTTTGTCGAATCGGCGACGACCCTCACTCTGGCGAGTGGAGTCACAATTACCTGGCTCCTGTCGACGCCTCAGTTTCAATTGAACCGGTATGAGCTGCGGAGGGCCTATGCCTCGAAGGAATTAGCGGGTCGCATGGCCGCATGGGTGATTCTCGATGGGCAGGCCGAGCTGCGTTCTGCGGGTCAGACGCTCAACCTCCAGCGGGGGCAAACTGTACTCGTGCCCGCGAGTGCGGGAGTTGTCGAGTGGATCCCAACCTCAGCTCGACTCAGCCTGGTTTGCGTGACTTTGGGTCCACAGTTTGAAGCGAGTGAGGCATGAGGGCTTTCGCATGACTGCGATGCTCGTGGACCTCATTCAGTTGGCTCGACAGGAAGGGATGCGATGAGCAGTCATGACTCTCCTGTCGATGTGTTGTGTACTGGACTGGTCGTCGCCGATTTCGTGGGTGCCCCCGTGGCGGAGATGCCTGCCTCGGGGCGTCTCGCTACGACTCCTCGAATCGAGATGGCCATCGGCGGCTGTGCCGCCAATACCGCTGTCGACTTGGCCAAGCTCAATCTGCGCGTAGGCATCGCCGGATTGGTAGGTGATGACAATCTGGGACGATTCGTGCGTGATACGTTTGAGCAAGAGCGAGTGCAATGCACTCATCTCGGGTCGTCGCGTACCGCTCAAACCGCAGCGACCCTGATCGTCAATGTGCAGGGTGAAGATCGCCGGTTTATTCATGCGGTGGGTGCCAATGCGGAGTTCACGGGCGAGGCGCTGACCCGGGATGTATTACGCGGGTGCCGCATCCTGTGCGTCGGGGGGTTTGCTCTCAACCCGAAGCTGTCGGCAGCGCATATCCTCCGGGCATTTCGAACGGCCCGCGAGTTGGGGGTCACGACGGTGTTGGATGTGGTCATCGGCGATCCCACGCCCGTCTGGGGAATGTTGCAGGAGGTCTTGCCCGAGACCGATCTATTCCTTCCCAATCAAGACGAAGGTCGACTCGTGCTGGGAATCGATGATCCCCATGACCAGGCACGCCGGTTCGTTGCTGCGGGCGCGAAGACCGTAATCGTCACTCGCGGATCTCAGGGATCGATTCATTTCGACGGGCGCGAAATGTGGTCCGCATCTGCATTTCCCGTCGAGCAAGTTGACGGCACCGGGGGGGGCGATGCCTTCGTGGCCGGGTATTTGTATGGCCTGCGGAAGAATGCTTCTCCCCTGGAGAGTCTGGCTTACGGAGCTGCGATGGGAGCGAGTTGTGTTCGGGCGGCGGGAGCCACGACCAGTGTATTTCGTCGAGAAGAGTTGGAGGAGTTCGTGCGAATCCATCCTCTGGAATGTTGGCAAGTCTGAGAGGTGTCATGCAATTCTGGTGAAGTGATCGTCACTCGATACAATGCTGTGGCACAGATGGGGATGGTTCACACGGGACAAGTGGTATGCGACTGGGCATCTATGGTGGGACGTTTGATCCGATTCATTACGGACATCTGCTGCTCGCGGAACGCTGCCGCGAAGAACTCCAACTCGACGAGGTCTGGTTCATCCCCGCCGGAACCCCGCCCCATAAACAGGGTCGCGTCTCGACCCCCGCGCGAGCCCGCGCGGAAATGGTGGAGCTCGCCGTCTCGGGGTTTCCAGAGTTCCGCGTCTCTCGACTGGAGTTGGAACGTGGCGGGCCGAGCTACACCGTTCAAACACTGGAGCAGCTGCAGGTTGCGAAACCCCAGCGAGAGGTGTTCCTGCTGATGGGAGCGGACTCGATCGCGGAGTTCGTGACCTGGAAAGACCCGGATCGAATTCTGGAATTGTCGCAAGTCGTAGCCGTCAACCGTGCCGGAGAGTCACCCGATCTTTCGAGCTTGCAGATGCTCCTGACGCACACATGCCGCACGATCCGCACGGTCGAAATGCCCGCAATGGGAATCTCCGCCAGCGAGATCCGCTGGCGAGTGGCCCACGAACAGAGCATCCGGTTCCTGACCCCGCGCCCTGTGGAGATGTATATTCGCCAGCACAAGTTGTATTCCGAGTAGCCCTCTGGGTTGGAGTGCCTGATTGCGATGGGCGGCATCCGCATGCCTCCGATATCTCTCACGCCCTCATCGCTGGACGTACTTCCAGACGTGTAGACTCCCTCTGTTAATCTGTACGCTCTGGCCGAGCCTTGTTCAGGTTTTCATGAGGAATACGCGATACAGAGCGTATCAGGGAGTGATCCACCCCCCAGCTGACGAAGGCGGTGGATTCACGTAACACCTGATTCTCCATCATTTCGCGGTGGTCGATCACATGGTCGAACAAGTCACAACAGACAGCGGGGTCAGCCTGATCCCGGTGCGGGTCTTGAAGTCGCTGATGCGCACCGCTCGCGTACGATCGGGAGGGGCCATTCTTGAGGTGGGTCCGGTCCGTGCGACCGCCATGCCAGACTGGACTTCGCTCGGGTTGGTTCCTTCGGCATTGACTGACTCAGCCCCCTCGACGCCGACCGCGCCAGGCCAGGTTCTCATCGGCGATGTGGCGGGGGGGATGCCCGTGCCAGCACATTCGGTGGATTGCGTCGTCTTGCGAACGGCGAAGACATTCAGCGCAGGTCTGGGGACGCCCGAGGCAATGCTGGGGGCTGCAAATCTGCTGTCTTGTCTCAAGCCGTATGGCTCACTGTTCGTCCTCTGTCAGCCGGGTGAGTCACTCCAGAAATGGCAAGCACTGCTTTCGGAATTTCCTGTCACGGTTTCCTTGTCCGAGTACCGCGATGGTCTGGGTTGGTGGCTTAGCTTGCAGTGGCTCAGAGGCAGTGCCCAGATCCAGATGCCGATGATCCGAGCCGAAATCGGGAAAGACGCCACCAGCCGATTGCAGTGGCACCGGCTGGTTCGTGAATTGATATTGAAGCGAACTCAAGCACCGCGTACCGACGGCTCGTCGAAAGCCGCGTGAGTTGGACATATAGTACGAGTCGCTTCAGGGCCGGATGTCTTTCCTGAACGTGTTCCTTACAGCAGTTTCAGAACCGGTCTTGTCACTTTGAATTCCCAGCTTCAAACCACTTCCTCAGGGCACACCTCCGACGCCCTGCAGGGGCCGGACTCGACAGCCCAGGGCAAGTGACCCGACAAAGTCGGGGAACGCCGCCCTGGGTCATGAGGCCACACCTTTAATCGAAGCCCTGAATGGGCGGCACCATTGGGGCGGCTCGGGGTCACGCCCTTTCAGGGCTGAGTGCAGTTCTGTGGTGTTCGCGGACCCAGGGCTGCGCGGCACGACTGGCGTCGTTCTGCTCCGCCCTGGGCTTTCGAGTCCGGCCCCTTCGGGGCGAAGAGATGGCAGATTTTGCGGCTGGGAATGTGTAAAGACCTCGCGTAGAACCGCTTTAATACACCCCACCACTGATGAGAGAACTCATCTGGGTTGATGTTGTCTTGTTTCCAAATCGTGGTTCCACCATGAAGTTCAAGCTGAAATTGTCACGGCTACGATCGTAACCGGTCCCGAGGTGGAACAGCATGTATTCGCCAATCCGAGTGATGGTCAGGGATTGACCACGATCACGGCCTTCGGCCAAGTCATAGGAGGCCCCGATGGTGGAAATCCATTTTTCGCTCATCCGGTAACTAAAGCTCCCCGTCAACAAACGGCTGTCGATTGGACCTGCCTGCACTTGCCGCACTCCGACATACAGGCTGCCGCGCGGACCGCGTTGGGTCAGAACACCTGCGTTCCAGACGCGCTGGCCGTCGTGGAATGGATCGACGACAGCGTTCGCGACAAGCTGTGTCCGCTCTCCGACCTGCCACATGTACCTTCCAGTCAACAGACCGAGTGTTTCGCCGAAGTTATCACGATTCGCTTCGGGAAAGATGCTTGCTTCCAGATCGAGGCTCATCCAGTCCTTGATCCGCTGCCGCTCGACGGGGCCTTCTTTCGTCTGCCAGCGCTGTCGCAGTCCCAGACGCAACACTTGTTGGTTGTCCACCAATTCTTGATATGCGGCGGTCACGCTTTGCCCGGCACCAGAACGCACGGCGTAGTAGCGGGGATCGAACTGAGCGGGCAATGCCCCGCCGAACTCCAGGGATAAAAACCGCTCGCGAAACCGCTCTTGGGCATCTTCATCAAACGAGTTGTATTGCGGAATGTCTGAGAGCGACTGCGAGGACCGCGAATACGAATAGTCCGCGTCAAGGACCACTTTGTGAGCCAGTCCATTCAGCCCAAGGATGGAGCTTTGTACCTCGGGCACTGCCCGCCAGAATTCGACACTCGCCCGCACTCCCGCACTGCCATACAACCGAGTCAGGTCGTTGGCCGTCATGTCCTGTTGCCAGTAAGCGGCCTCCCCCAAGGCATAGGGAGCCACTTTTACGGGGCCGATCTGGAAGGGCAGGCTGAGCTCATGGCGTGTTCCCGTCACTAATCCTTGGACATCCGGAAAGTATGGCAATGGGTCGAACGTGTCGGTCGGATCCACTGGAGCTTGGGCCGGGCGGATATGCCCATACCCGACCCAACTGTGACTGCTCCAATTGACGGTCTCGTTGAGAAGCGGTTCGCCGAGTACGGTCAGGTCGAGACGGGGCAGCCACTCTGTCTGATCGAAGATGTCATTGAGTCGAGTCTGGAACATCACACTGCCGGTGAGGTTGTCATTCTGCACAGCCAGATTGACAAGATTTTCTTGATCCTTGCCGCGATCAAACTCGGGTTCGTAGTATTGTTCGAGAAAATTACGGTCGTCATTGAAGAAGTAGGCGAGTTCGCTCGACAGCGTCACGCCGTACGGAAACTCAAACCGGTTGCGCTGCAGCGCCCGCCCGCGATTCGGGTCCGGAAACGCGAGCTGATTGCGACCGAATCCGAGCCTGTCTGACCCTCCGTCGTGAACGTAGTACAACAAGCCCTCTCCGGTGATGTGGGTAGGCAGACCCAACACATGGCCGTAGAGATCGTAGTTCCCTCGAGTCCCGATGGCGGGCCCTCGACTGGTATAGCCATCAAGCAGCAAGTCCCAGTCGACTCCTTGGGGAAGATCGAACCCAAACAGCTTGTCGACACTCCAGACCGAGTTGATCTCGGCCCCGAACATGCCGCTGAATCCGACCGAGGCCGACTCCAGCGGGAACGGTGTCTCTTCCACGGGTCCACTGAGGCGCGGCAGGTAGAACACCGGCACTTCTTCCAGAAATAACGTGTTGTTGGTCGACGTGATGTACTGCGAGGTCACGGGCTGGCCGGTCTCAGGGTTGACACGCTGGCCCCACGAACTGGGACGGTCGTCGATCGTGATAAAGCCCGCCTGAAGTCGGTATCCAGGTCGACCCATCTGGCTGGTCGAAACCCAGGCGTTCTGAGCTTGGAAGCTCGTTTCCGACATCTGCCGGATCGTGTCGGCCCGCACGCGCAGGAACGAGTCGAACTCGGGGATGTAGGTCCGCAATTCGCTGTTCATCAACAGGCCGCGACGGTCCCGGATGTCATAGAAGGCATGGCTGGCGCTGGCCTCGCTGTTCCCCTGCCGCACGACGATGTCCCCTTCCAGGTAAACCTGGAACGGGGTGTTCTCATTGAGTTCGAACCCTCCACCAGGATCGCCTAGCCCCTCCGCCGAGGTCCAGATCACAGCCCGATCCGCTGACAGATCGAGCCGTGTGAGGACCAGTTGCTCGTTGAGCATGATGGGGACGTTTTCGACAACGATTGTCACGCCGCCTTGGAAGGTCGTGAGTGACTCGGGCGGCTGTTGGTTGCGATCAACATCGCTGTGGACCTTGAAGTCCATTCCGAGAGAGCGAGGATGAATTGTGACTTTGCGAGGGATCAACGCGGGCGTCGTCTCATGCCCCAGCAGCATCGCCCCATTGTCCCACAGCATCGGTCCATCGGCGGCCACCTCGGCGAACTGCGTTTGTACTAAGTCATTCCGGCTACTGCGTCGTCGTTCGTCACCCCTCTGAAAAGTTGCTGAGTCGGCCATCGACCGGTCTTCCGGGATTTTCTCACAGTTGATCTGCGACTGCGTCCGGAGCTCGATCAACAGGGAGGGTTTCGAGACGCTACGGTCCGGTTCACTGAGCCGAGCATCCCCTTCCAAGTAGATCGTTAACCGCCATTCCTTGGTGGCTTCGACCGCACTCGTCCAGATCACCATTTCATTGGCTTCGAGTACCGTGGCCCCCTGAGTCACACGGCATTGGCCTCGTGTGTAGAGGATTCTTTGCCCCGCAGCTTCCCACTTCCAGGCGTATTGATAGCTGGCCGAGATCGGTTCACTGGGATGCTCACTCAGTTCGGAATCGCTCAGAGATTGCTCAGAGGGACGTACGCTCGATTCACGGGGTGTGGGATTGAGCAGGACACGCTCCACTCGCGAGAGTGACGGCAAACTATGTCCCGCCCCCGGCGGAGATTGACCCTGGACCTCGCCCACTGCGCAGACCCCCAGCGCCAGCGCCCACAGCGCCCACCGTATCGAGGGTCGAATCGCAAGGAAGTTCACCAAGGGAATTCCGGTAGGAAGAACCGGCAGTTGAAGCAGAGTGACAAGACCACAGGGAACAGACACACCGCACCACGCCCGATCTGCAACTCGACCGGGGCGGCGAAATGGCGGCGGAGTATACGAGCGGTTCTGAAAAAGTGTCAATAAGTGTATTCGCGGCACAGTTTGTCTAAAGTTATTGGCAATTCAGGCTTTGTGACAAGATTGGAAAAGATCATTCCGTGAGGCTCATCGGGCCTCAGGGCGGAGCATACGGAGGATCAGGCACACGCGGATCAGGGCTTCACTGTTCGTAGTCAGCTCCTCGTCGTCCAGGCTCAAACGACGATCCCATTGGAACCAACTGGACATCCGTTTGTCCCACTCGTTCAGAGTCAACGCAAATGCTGACCGCGGAAACCAGTGGGAT
>JANOKO010000428.1:0-3682 GCA_031419335.1 Planctomycetota bacterium | reverse complement strand
CAGCGCTCCTGGTAAACCGCCTGCCCTTTGGCCAGATCGAAACCCGGCGGATCGCCGATCAATTCCGGATGGCCATACGTCCCAGTCTCCTCCACCAATGCTTTTGTCAAGGCTGCCTGGAGTTCCGGTGACAGAGCTTGGGCGCGTCCGCTACTCACGAACTCCGGCTCGGGGGGGCGTTCACACTCCGCCAGCAGCGCCATATTCAACAGGCAGACCTTCAGTGCCACACGAAGCGTCACAACCCTCTCCATTCAGTCAGGCATTCGATCCCGGTTTCACGGAACCTCATCCGCACCTCGGCATGGTGATCCATCCAGGAGCGCCGATGACATCAACCACCCGAATCGCTCGGAGCCGGGAATGCAACTGCGATGCCACGACTCATTGATTATTGACTGAGAGAATCCAACAGCCACGATTGACCAGCTTGCGAACATGGGAGATGTGGCTGTCTTCACCGGCAGTGGACTTGTCGCACCATTCGGATCATGCATCACGCACTTGCTGACGCATGTACCATGTCAACTCCTGCATTGGACTCGATCTCTCGATTCGCAAGCCCATTCCCATTCCGTGGTGTGCCATTTTGAACCTGAGAATCTCGATGGATTCGCGACTGACGAGGTCGTCTGTGAGACTCCCTGTCACAGCCTGTGGCGATCACGCACAGTCCGCATCGGGTCACATGAACTCATGCGAGGATTCATCCATCGGGCTGGACCGACTCACCCGTTACGTGTTCAATCCCTGAATGATACTCGCGCCAGACATGGCGCTTTTGACAGTGGCACGACGATTGCTCATGCCAGCACGCGTCGGCCTCTGTTGGGTCGGTTGCCGCGCCTCATGTCATGGGAAGGACATCGTAATGTTCACTCGCAAGCTGTGGATTCCTGCTGGAATCGTTGGGTGCCTGGTGTGCGTCGCCTTGGCGCAGAAGCCGGAACTGACCCCTCGTGCGGTCGCCCCCGAGAAGACTGAGAAGATCGGAGAGAGCGCAAAAGCCAAAACTCCACTTGAAACATTCATGCGACTCAAGCTGGATGCCTCGTCGAAGATTCTTGAGGGTCTGTGCCTGGAGGATGCCGCCCTGGTCAAGGAAGGGGCCGATGCGTTGAGCGCCATGAGTAAGGTCGAAATCTGGAACGTTCTGCTCGATCCCGACTATCGCGAGCACAGCCGCGAGTTCCGCGACAACGCCGCGAAGGTCTCGAAGGCTGCCCAAGAGGGGGATTACGACAGGGCCGCTCTGCGTTGGTTCGATGTGACGATGTCCTGTTTGGAGTGCCACGACCATGTGCGGAATGGGCGTCCGGTCGAGAAGAAGTAGCCGGTCAAGATGACATTGCAGGAGCATGGCTCGTAGAAGCGGATCTGTGGTACGCGGTAGGGTGAGGCGTTACTGGGTGGCATCTCTCGCTGACGTTTCGAGTGGCTGGGGGAATTGCAGAATCATTGGTGACTCAGAGCCCGATGCGCCTCAGCATCCTCCCCGTTTCGCTGCAACGCGAAGGCTTTGCGAAGCGGAGTACGGAGTTCCCCCAAGATGTCGCACCAGACTGTGACTGAAGTGGCACAACTCTTGCGGCATCTCCCCTGTCGCGTTACACGCTCTCCCATGCAGGATGGTTCTCATGTCACGATCGACTCTGGCTCAGTTGCTGATCTCATTCTTTCTGGTCGCTACAGCGGGCGTCGTCTTTCAGACAGTCCGGGCCGAGGATGAACCCCAGGCTGCCTCCCAGGTCGTAGGGCCCAAGCAGGAGCTGCGCGACTTCATGCACCAGAAGCTCGATGCCTCCAACAAGATCCTCGAAGGACTGGTTACAGAGGACACTGACATGATTCGCGAGGGGGCTGAGGTACTGACCGAACTGAGTGCCGCCGAAAAGTGGAAAGTCTCCAACAACGTCATGTACTTGCAATTCAGCAAGGAGTTCCAGCGTAACGCCGAGAAACTCGTCGAGGCAGCTCGTGAGAAGAACCTCGACCGCGCCGCCCTCCGTTGGATGGACACGATGATGAGCTGCATCGAGTGCCACCGGTTTGTGCGTAACGAACTGGTGGTGCAGGGAACTCCGTAGCTGCATTCGCTAGCATGCGGATGATGGAGAACACTCGCCCGCCCTCTGGCGAGGAGCGGCTACGGCAACTGCCGACACGGAACAACTGTCCCCACTTCTCCCACCCCAGGAGTCGATCATGTCCCACATCCTTATCTCCAGCGATGGCTCCGAACACTCCCAGGCCGCCCAGGAGTTCGTCGCCGCTCTGCCGTTTGCTGAACGGCCCGATGTCCGACTGATGGCAGTCACACCGCTGCCCGTCACGCTCTCCGAGTATTACGTCGAGGACGTGCTGTATCAGCACGCCCACCAGATCCAGAACACCGTCGTTGCCCCGCGCATCACCCTGGAGGCTGAACGCCTGAAGAAATCCTTCTCCTCTGTCACCACAGACCTGCGCATCGGCGACCCCGCCAACGAAGTCCTCGCAGTTGCAAAGCAGCATCCGACGGATGTGATCGTCCTGGGAACACGGAGCTTGTCGGCGATTCCCCGGTTGCTGCTGGGCTCGATGTCGGACTATGTCTGTCGGCATGCCACGAATTCTGTGCTGGTGGTCCATTCGGATCCGCACACTCATGGGACGAAACCGCACACCCCTGTCCCACCTCCCCGCCGGATCATGTTCGCCACGGATGGATCTCCCGCCTCCATGCAGTCGATCGACCGCTTTGCTTCGTGGAATTGGCCCGCCGACGCCGTGGCCCGAGTGATCGTGACCCACCAGGTGGTGCTGGCCTTTGGCGTCGAGATCACCCAAATCGACGAACCCTATCTGACCGCCGAACGACTCGAAGCCGAGGCGATCCTGGAGTCGGCCACGAAGCGTTTGAGTCGCGCATTCTCCCAGGTCGAGACCGCCATCTGCCACGCCTCGCAAGTCGCCCACTCCATTGTCCAGGAAGCCGACACCTGGAAGGCCGACCTGCTCGTCATCGGCAGCCGCGGCCACGGCCGCTGGGAACGCTTCCTCCTCGGCAGCACTTCCCTCGGCGTCCTGCACCACGCCCACTGCTCGGTCTGGATTGAGAAACTCCAGACGCCCGTAACGTGAGGCCCTGCGAGTCGAACCTGTCCGACAAGAGTTCCGGGTGCGTGGTGTACGTGTCCAATGTTGCAGTTTTGAGCCGCAGGGGAGAGACTTTCTAGTTGTGCCAACGGTCAGACTTGTCTGACTCGTGCTATAGTCTCACAGCCTGTCACCTACAGCCAAAAAACAGGCTGGAAGCCAATCCCACGGTCAACTGATTCTGACCGCGGGGTGGCCCAGACATCGCTTTGGATGTCTGGGTGACGACGGCACAAGAGGGCTTGAGTGGCGAGCCTGCCCTTTGTAGCCTCTTGTTGTTCCGCAACCCAGACGCTCAAAGCGGCGTCTGGGTCACCCCGTCGGATGAACCCATTTTACGAACAATGACTTGAAGTCTCGTGCAAAATAGATTATCAAGAGTAGACTTGGTGCCAGCGTGTCACCAGTATTTTTCATGTGCAATCGCTGCGAGGGTCAAACTGATGAAAGCACTCCTTCACTCCTTCACTCCTTCACTCCTTCACTCCTTCACTCCTTCACTCCTTCACTCCTTCACTCCTTCACTCCTTCACTCCTTCACTCC
>JANOKO010000427.1:0-8110 GCA_031419335.1 Planctomycetota bacterium | reverse complement strand
AGGTGCCACAGCCGAAACGGCGGCAGCCCGGTCTTGCCGCGCGTGGTGTCGACGCCGTAGTGACCGACATGGATGCCGGTGATTATGATCTCTTTGTGCCCGTGATCGATCAGACGGCGGACCTCGGCCTCGATCGATTCCGGTGAGCGACTGCTCAGGCCGGGCCGTACCTGTGGGATGATGCAGTACGAGCATCTCAAGATGCATCCGTCCTGGACCTTCACATACGCCCGCTTACGTCCCTCGAAGTAGCTGATGCCATCGGGGATGTCATACACTCCCTGCCGAGCCAGCACATCGGGCAGCTCGCGTTTATCGGTGACAACCTCGAACACCCCCGGCAATTGACCCACGGCGACTGGATCCCGAGTCGCATAACACCCCATCACGATCGTTCGCGTGCCGGGGTTGTCGCGAGCCAAGGCCCGGATGATCTTCCGCGACTTGTAGTCCCCCTCCCCTGTCACGGTACACGTATTCACCACGCACAAGTCCGCCGTCTCGGCCTCGTCGGCCTCGCGAAAGCCTCCCGCCACGAGAGCCTCCTTGACGAGCTGAGTCTCGTATTGGTTGACCTTACAGCCGAGGGTCACGAGGCGGACTGTGCGAGATGGCATGTGTGTGCGTCCCCGACCACGACGCAGTGGCATTGGAGTTCAACGAGGTGGTATCTTGTGAGGGATCAATGCCAGTCTGCGAGTGACGCTCACTTGTTCCTGCATGACGCCAAGTCTCCAGAGCGGCATCTGGCCGCCCCCGTGCCTCAGCCGCCTCGCATTCCGCCAACTGACGAAGATGAGAACTATCATGGGAAGAAACTTCGAAAATCGCAAGAACGCGATCTTCAAGACAGCCGCACAGAAGACCAAGCTGTACTCCAAGTACGCCAAGCAGTTGTACGTCGTGGCCAAGAACGGCGTGCCGAACCCCGAAGCCAATCCAGCGTTGCGCAGTATGGTGGAGAAAGCCAAGAAAGATCAGGTTCCCAGCCACGTCATTGAGAAGGCGATTCAGAAGGCCGCTGGTACGGGCGGCGAGGACTTCCACTCCGCCCGTTACGAGGGGTTTGGTCCTGGCGGCTCGCTGGTCATTGTCGATTGCTTGACGGATAACGTGGTGCGGACGATTGCCGAGATCCGCCACTGTTTTTCGAAGACCGGCTCCAAGTTAGGGTCTGCGGGATCGGCCGCTCTCCATTTTGATCACTTGGCGGTTCTGTCTTTCCCCGGGGACAACGAAGATCAAGTGCTGGAAGCGATGCTTAACGCCGATGTCAATCTCGACGACATCGAGAGCCAAGCGGGCCGCCTGACGATCTTTGCGCCCCCGAGCGAATTCTACAAAGCCAAGGCGGCGCTCTTGGAAGCGTTTCCGAAGACTGAGTTGGAAGTCCAGGAGATCACGTTTCTCCCTCAGACCAGCAAGTCACTCAGTGCAGAAGACTTGCCTGTCTTCCAAAAGCTTTTCGACATGCTGAACGATTGCGATGATGTGCAGGATGTCTATCACAACGTCGACTTGCCCAGTGAGGGTGTCCGCTCCTAACGGTGACACAAACTGTGCAGAACGATGACTCGTCAGGTGGCCCGGAACGGGATGGCTCGCGGGGCGCGAGTACAAACGGACAGTTGGAAGCCTGTCCTACGGTGTTACTCGCACTTCTCTGCCATGCGGGAGATTAGCTCAATCAGCAAGGCCAGAGAGTCATGGGCTTCCTGCTCGGTCATGGTCATCGGCGGGCTGACGCGCAGCACCTTGCCCGCCAGTGGTCCCAAGAAATGAATCCCATCTCCGCCCGGGCGACCGAGGTAGCAGGTTCGCACGAACTCGACGGCTGTCTCATTCGGCGTCCATCTGCCCAGGCCCGCGCACTCCAAGCCGAAGACCATCCCTTCACCCCGCAGCTTGCAGATCACCCCAGTCTCTTTCAGCTTCTGCAACCCTTCCAGGAAGAGGCCGTTGAGTTTCGCCGCGTGGCCGAGGACATCCTGCGACTCGAATTCGTCCAAGGTCGCGACCACAGCTGCAGAGGCGAGCGGGTTCGCGCTCCAGGTGTCAGAGCCATCGCCGTACTTGAGCGAGGCCATCAAGTCATCTCGCCCGACGGCAGCACTGACCGCGATGCCGTTGCCGAGCCCCTTACCGAGGCAAACGATGTCGGGTTCCAGGGCATATTTTTCATAAGCATACATCTTACCGGTACGACCAAAGTTGGACTGCACCTCGTCGAGAATGAACACGATATCATGCTCGCGGCACCACGACTGGAGACATTGGAGGTAAGCCGGGTGTGGATGAAAACTACCGCCGCCGCCGAGGTACGGTTCGGTGATGAGGCAGTTGATCTTGCGACCGTGGGCGGACCACAACGCTTCCAGTTCTTGGCGATAGAGCGACAAGTCAGGCAAAGCTTCCAATTGTGAAATGTCGTCGACCTCTTCGCGGGGAAAGCTGATGAACTTGACGCGCGGGTCGCGGTCCTTGTCGGCTTCGGCACCGGTGACGGCACCGGCCAATCCCTTCTTGCCGTGGAAGCCGTATCGAGTGGCGATGATGATGTCGCGAGACGTGTCCCGTCCCAGGCAGGCCCACAGCGCCTTTTGCACCGCTTCGGCCCCGCTTGCAGACCACATCACCGACTCCATCCGCGAGCCGCCGCTGCTGGCTCGCATATTCTTCAGGAGACGCTGGACTGCTAGCCCCTCGATTTCCGTCATCGCGTTATATGCCGTCAACGGCACAGCTGCGATGTACTCATTCGCAGTAGCAGGGGTGCCAAACAGCAGGTTCTCTGTCCAACCCATATAACCCGCGAACCTCTGCATCCAGCGACGAGGATTGTGACCGAGGTTGGAGACCAGCACTCCCGAGGTATAGTCGTACAACCGCCGTCCGTCGCTGGTCCAGTGAAACACTCCTGCCGACTTGGCGATGACCACTTGGCTCGGAGTGAACGTCCGGAGCGAGATCGGCTCGCCTTGGGTGAGCGTCGCACGAATGGCGTTCGCCTTCTGTTCGCCAGGAAACTCAATCGCGGAACGCTGGTTCAGCATGGGATTCATTCTTGAGATGTGGGGCAGAGGGTAGACGGACTGGTCTAAGCACCGAATCGCGCAGAGAGCAAAATAACCGGCCCGGACGTGGGCGACCACTCCGTCATCTGGTCTGGCCGCCTTTTCGGTGCGCAGAGACACGCTCCATCGCAGCTTCTACTGATGCGGGACTCGCAATCCCCAGCCGAGCCCGGCGGAACAGCTTTTTGGCCACCATGTCACTCAAAGGAATGTCGGCCACCTTTCGCCACGTCTTCGGCCTGCGGACCACAGCTCCACTACCCAGCAGCGGCTCACCGGTCTCGGGGTGGACGACTCCTAGTTGCTGTTTGGCAGCGTGGCGATTGGCTTGATTCACGCCCCGATTGCGACGATGGATGTTCTTGCGGGAACTCTTGCTGTTCTCGCCGTATCCATTTCGGCGGTCGCGCTCGTAGCTGAGTTGTTTTTTCTCGGGCGGGGATTGGCGAGGCATCGAAGGTTCTCTTTGTACTTTGGAACAGAACCAGAGAACCCCGGTTGTATTGAATTGTACTTGCCTTCAATGCCAAGCCTTCCAGACTCCGACTGCTTACTCCGTAGGTCTGGAATCCGGTTTCGACGGACTGGATAGACGACTGAATATTTCTTCCACCGATTGCGGGAGCCATGTCTGGCGTTCGGCGGTATAGTCGCCGTGACCGGGGCGGAAGTGCTGCATGAATCGCGCGAACCCCGACGGGCCGAGTTCTTGAAGCAACACCCGGTAGCCGCGATCAAGTAATTCCGCTGTAGGTTGTTCTGTTGTGGTCATTGTGTGCTTTCCTGCAACCAGGTCAGTGGGTTGATCACTCGAATCTTCAGTGGGGGGGTTATCGTTCGTGAGGCCCGCTTGATCAGCTTGTCATCTGTTGTCAGGAACAGATCACAAGCCAATCGTTCGGCAGTGGCCAGATGCACTGCGTCATAGGCGGAAATGTTTTGCAGCGCCAGTTCGAGGGATCGTTGACGATCTAGAACCGTTGGTTCCCCCTCTTCACTAGCCATATCGAGAAGATCAAGAGTCAATTGACGACGTTCTGGATCGGGCGTTTGCTCAAGTTCCAACTCAACATACGGCTCGCGATCCATTCGTGAATTCCCTCTTCGCACTGCAAGAGAATTGTCCGTACGGCCTCCGCCTCGAATCGAATGCGTAGCTGCTGTTGATCATCAAATGGACGATTGAGGCAGCAGGCATCGAGATAAAGCCGCATCAATGAACTCCGCTGAGTGCTGACTTGAATCTACCGAGAGAATGCACGCAGGGCAAGAACAAGAAACAGCCCAGGGGAGGCAGCCCCTGGGCTTTGGCGTGTCGAGTCGATGTCTCATTTCTTTTTAAACATCGGCGAGTTCTTGTTCCCGCGAGAGAGCAAGAACGCCATCAGATCGAGCACCTCGTCCTGGTTTAAGGGCTTGAGCAGATCCTTCGGCATCTGCGAGGTCATCGAGACGGTGCGTTCTTCGATCTCGCTGAGCGGGATCGTTTCGAACTTGGTGGCGTCCTCGGGATTGGTGATGATCGTGACCGACTCGGGCGTTTCCGAGGCGATGCGACCGGTCAAAACCTTACCGGCTTTTGTTGTGATGACCGTCGCGCGGAACAGGTCGGGGACGACCTTGTTCGGGTCGACCACCGCTTCGGCCATGTCCTTCAACGAAAACCGTCCGGCCAGCTGCGTCAGGTCCGGCCCCGTCGCCCCACCCTCGGCATCGTACCGATGGCACAGCACGCAGCGGGTGGCAGCGAACATCTGGCGACCGTGTTCGAAGTCGCGGTCCTTGAGTTCGGGACCAGCTGCGGCGAGGACGAAGTCGAGGGTCCAGTCCTGGCCTGGACCGGCGGGCTTGGGGAGTTCGGCGGGCAGCACCGGTTTGCGGGCTCCGAAGGCTTCGATGGCCAGCTTCTCCTGCTCGGTGGCGTTCTCCCAGGCGTCCTTGTCGATGTTGCGGAGGAACCCCTGATAGCTGGCTCCGCCGCTCCAGGTACGGGCCGTGTTGAACCAACTGAAGAACGCCTTGCGGTCGTCGATCGTCCAGCCAGTTTTGAGGTTCCGCAGGGCGAACGCATAGTGCATCTGCATCACGTCCGGGTGGTTCTTCTGGACGGCCAGGAGCGTGCCGCCGTAGCCGGGGTTGCGGCTGAGCAGGTCGCCATAGTTTGGCGGGATCTGCTTCGGTGGAGCGGCCAAGAGGGCGGCGATCTTCGTCGAGATGCCGGGGGCCTTGAGGAACACGAGCAGGTTGGCCAGTTCCCGGTTCAGGTCATCCAACTGCAACTGGAGTTGGGCATCATCGCCACCCGGCAACTGCAAGGCTGGGAACCGCTCGTCGAGTTTCTTGATGACGAACTGCCGGTCGGCCTCATCGTACTCACCCAGGCGGATGCCGATCAACTGGTACGTCCGCAGCAGTTCGAGCCGCTGCGTGTGCGTCAGCGTGGCCCAGTTGAGCTTCTCCAGCGACTCGATCAACCGGTGACGCAAGGCCGCATCGCCACCGACACGGGCCAGTCCGGTCACGCCGTTGATGAGTTGGTACGGCGAGGTCGAACCCAACACCATGTCGCGCCAGCTATCAGTCGGCTGATGCTCCAGTGCCAATCTCGCGGCATACCGAATGAACCGATCCGGGTGGTTGAGATTCGGGAACGTCAGATCCACCACCGGCTTCGGATCGGGTTGCTTCAAGTGGAACGCCTCCAACTGCTTGCGGAGGTCGTGCAGTTCCACGGTCGAGGTGTTCTTGGCGATCGCGGGTTCGACCGACTCCGTCCCGGTGTAGACCACGCGGAACAGCTCCGACTGCGCCCCGCGACCTCCGACGGTGAAGCACAGCGTGCCATCCGGAGCGACCGCGACATCGGTCAGCGGCAGCGGCGTGCGAGAGACGAACTCTTCCTTCGTCGCGGTATAACTGGCCCCGCGCGGCTCCATGTGAATGGCGTACATCGTGCCGAATGTCCAGTCGCACAAGTACATCGCGTTCTGGTACTTGGCCGGGAACTTGGTGCCGTAGCCGAAGGCCACACCGACTGGACAACCCGGCCCGATGTTTACGAGTTCCGGCAGGCTGTCGACATAGTGCGAGGGCCACTTGCCGGTCCCACTGCGCCAGCCAAATTCGCTGCCGCTGACGGCGTGCGAGACGCGCGTCGGGCGATACCACGGAGCGCCGAAGTCCCACTCCATGTCGGCATCGTACGCAAACAGTTCGCCATCGGCGTTGTAGGCCATGTCGCACGGGTTGCGATACCCGGAGCTGATGATTTGCCACGTCTTGCCCTCGGGGTCGGTCTGGGCGATCCAGCCGCCGGGAGCCAGGATACCGACCGCGTGGCCGTTGGCGTCCCACTGCCGGGGGAGGATGTGGTCCTCGTCCCAATTCATCGGCAGGCGGCTGGTGTAGCGAGCTCGCTCCTCTTCCGGCAGGTTCGGGAGTTCGGTTGGCTCGAATGGAGGCCGGGTGTGGTTGCCGCAGATCACGACGATCGACTTACCATCGGGCGACAACAGGAGCGAGTGCGGACCGTGTTCGCCACCGCCGCGAAACTCCTTCAGCTTGACGACCTCGTCGTACTGGTCGTCGCCGTTGGTGTCCTTGCAGCGGTACAGGCCGCTCCCCTTGCCGCCGTTCACCGAGACATACAGCGAGTCGAAGGCATACAGCAGCCCCTGAGCTGCGGAGATGTCGACGGTGAGGCGCTCGACCTTGACCGGGTCGGGACTGCCGGGGGCCGGGAGGGTGATGCGGCACAGCCCCTTGTCCCCCTGGTCACTGGCGATCAATCGTCCCTTGTTGTCAAAGGCGATGCAGACCCACGAGCCGAGTTCATCCTTGGGCACGGTGAACAGCCGCTCGACCTGATATCCCGGCAGCGTGTTGAACTGGCTAGTCGCGACGACTCCCGTGAAGACATCGCCCCACGGGCCATCGCCCAGTTTGCCGACGATCTTCGGTTTGACGAACTCGGTGGAGTCGGGATTATCGGCCAGCAGCCACGATTCATCGGTGACAACGTAGTCGACCTTTCCGTCCGGTCGATGCAAAGCCAGCCGAGCCACGAGGCCGCCCGTCCCGCCCTCGTTGCTGATCTGGGTGAACAGCGTGTTCTCGCCGTCAACGATCTGCTTGGTGATGTCGACCTTCGACGGCTGGGACCATTCTGTGCCAGCTGCGACTTGCTGGCCATTGAGCTTGGCGGAGAAGACGTTGTCGCAACTGATCTGCAAAACGGCTTTCTGGACGGGGCCGGTGAAAGTCTTCTTGACGTGATACACCTTGGAGGGGTCGGCTCCATAGATCCACTGTGGGACGGGTCCACCAACCGGATCGGGGGTCTTGTCCGCTGCTGGCGTCGGGGCATCGGCCACGCCGGTCGAGGAGACCTTCTCGACGTTCTGCGTGTAGACCGGTGGGTCAGCGGCTCGGAGCAGAGCGCCACTCCCCACCAGAGTCAGGATCGCGAACAGAGTCGAGAGTCGATATGCGAAAGCCATCCGATTCACCACCACTACAGCAGGAGACGCGGCCTGTCATTCACTGACCGCACACAACTGACCCACCTTGAGACAGATCAGAAATCCGTGATGGATAGACAATATGTCATTCCCCCAAAGGACTCCAGCGATTCTGAATCTCAATGCTCTGCGGCGGCAGTCACCGGGTTGGGACTCTCATCTCAACGGCACGCAGGATTGACCGCCTGACCTGAAGGCTTGACGATCGGGTCGCCAGACAGCACAACCCATGATAACACTGACGCGTTCCTGGCCCTGATCGATCGTCACCAATATGTCTGATGTCGACCTGAAACAATTGGAACTCCTCGCGCAGGTCGACCATCTGCTGCAACAGGCCCACTCCTGGACTGAAGCTCAGTCGCCGTGGGAACCGGTGGTCCGGTCGCAAGGGCTGTTGCGACGAGTGTTAGCCCGGATCGATGCGTTGCGCATTCGATTCGAGGCTCCTCTCGTGGTGGCGACATTTGGTGGAACCGGAACAGGGAAAAGTTCGCTCGTCAATGCGCTGGTCGG